>JANPMR010000171.1:0-9350 GCA_031427055.1 Rubrivivax sp. | reverse complement strand
GGCTCTGGAACGGGCTCGATCAAAGGGGCGCGATGGTATCATCCGGCGCTGGGTGCGCTCTCGATAAGAGCGCATTTTTTCATTCAAATCAAGCACTTGCGCGCGCTCGACGGGCGCGCGCCATCACCCCCTCATCCCCCCAGGCGATGCGCCTCACACAGATCAAACTCTCCGGCTTCAAGTCTTTCGCCGAGCCCACCACCTTTCAGCTGCCGGGTCAGCTTGTGGGCGTGGTCGGGCCCAACGGTTGCGGCAAGAGCAACATCATGGACGCCGTGCGCTGGGTGCTCGGCGAGAGCAAGGCCAGCGAACTGCGCGGCGAGAGCATGCAGGACGTCATTTTCAACGGCAGCGGCCTGCGCAAGCCGGCCAGCCGGGCCAGCGTCGAACTGGTGTTCGACAACACCCTGGCGCGCGCTGGCGGGCAGTGGAACAGCTTTGCCGAGATCGCCGTCAAGCGCACGCTCACCCGCGACGGCACCAGCAGCTACTACATCAACAACCAGCCGGTGCGCCGCCGCGACGTGCAGGATGTGTTTCTGGGCACCGGCCTGGGCCCGCGCGCCTACGCCATCATCGGTCAGGGCACCATCAGCCGCATCATCGAAAGCCGCCCCGAAGAACTGCGCTTGTTTCTCGAAGAAGCCGCCGGCGTCAGCAAGTACAAAGAGCGCCGCCGAGAGACCGAAAGCCGCCTGAAGGACACGCGCGAGAACCTCACAAGGGTGGACGACATCCTGCGTGAGCTGAACGCCAACCTCGACAAGCTCGGTCGCCAGGCCGAAGTGGCGTCGCAGTACCGCAGCCTGCAAGACCAGGGCACGCTCAAGCTGCACCAGTTGTGGTTCTTGAAGCACCGCGACGCCGCGGGCGAAGAGCAGCGCTCGCGCACCGCCGCGGCCGAGGCCAGCACCGCGCTCGAGGCCCGCGTGGCCGAGTTGCGCCACGTCGAGGCCCAGCTCGAGCAGGTGCGCCAGGCGCACTACGCCGCCAACGACGCGCTCCACAGCAAGCAGGGCGCCCTGGGCGAAGCGGCGCTGGCGGTGAGCCGGCTTGAAGAGCGCATCCGCTATGTCGTCGAAGGCCGCCAGCGCGCGCAGGCGCGGCTGGCCGATCTGCAGGCGCAGAACACGCAGTGGGCCGATCGCCAGGAGCAGGCACGTGCCGAACTCGAAGACGCTGCCGAGCAGATCGTCGCCGCCGAAGAGCAGGCCGAAGTGCTCGCTGCGCAGGCCGAGGAGCAAGCGCTCGAGCTGCCCTCGCTGGAGGACGGCGTGCGCGCGGCGCAGGCCACCAGCAACCAGCAGCGCAGCGCGGTGGCGCAGGTGCAGCAGCAGATTCAGGTGCTGGCGGCCGACAGCCGCAACGTGGACGAACAGTCGCGCCAGCTCACCACACGGCGCGAACGGCTGGCCGGCGAGCGCCAGGGCCTTCAGGCGCCCGATCTGGCGCGCCTGGAGCAGTTGCGTCTGCAAGAGGCCGCCGCCACCGAGACGCGCGACATTACCGATGCGCGCTTGCAAGAGTTGGGCGAACAGGTTCCGGCGCTGGACGAGCAGCGCCGTGCGGCGCAAGACAGCGTCAACCGCGAGTCGGGCCGCCTGGCCGATATTGGCGCGCGCCTTGAAGCCCTGCGCGCGCTGCAAGAAAAGGTGCAGACCGAAGGCAAGCTGAAGCCCTGGCTCGAGCGCCACGGCTTGGCCGGCCTGCCCGGGCTGTGGAAGCAGGTGCACATCGAGACCGGGTGGGAGACCGCGCTCGAGGCCGCGCTGCGCGAGCGTCTGAATGCCATCTCCGTTGGCCGCCTGGACACCGTGCGCGCCTTCGCGGCCGATGCGCCGCCGGCGCGGCTGGCTTTCTATGCGCTGCCCTTGGGTGCCGTCGCCACCACGCACCAGACGCTGCCGCGTCTGGCCGACCTGCTGCGCCTGGCTGGCACTCACGATGGGGCGGGCCTGAAGGCGCTGCTGTCCGACTGGCTGGAGGGCGTCTACACCGCCGCGTCGATTGACGAGGCCCTGGCACTGCGGGCCAAGCTCACCCACGGCGAGGTCATCATGACCCGCGACGGCCACGCCGTGAGCCCGCACGCGGTGGCCTTCTACGCGCCCGATTCCGAGCAGGCCGGCATGCTGGCGCGCGCGCAGGAGATCGAAAACCTCGACCGCCAGCAGCGCGCGCAGACGCTGATCGCCGACGCGTCGCGCACGGCCTCGGTGCGGCTGGAGGCGGCCTATACCGATGCCTCGCAGCGCCTGCTGCAGGCCCGGCGTGAGGCTGTCGAGGCGCAGAACCGCGCCCACGGCCTGCACGTCGAAGTGCTGCGTCTGGCGCAGCAGGCCGAGGCCGCCAGTTCGCGGCGTGATCAACTGGCCGGCGAGCTGTCCGAGATCGACGCCCAGCTCGAGGCGCTGGCCGAGCGCCGCGCCGTGGGTGAAGGCCGCTTCGAAGAGCTGGATGTCGAGCTGGGCAACGCGCAAGAGCGCCATGCCGAGCTCGAAGACGCCGGCATCGCCGCCGAGCGCCGGCTGGCCGACGCGCGTGAGCAGCAGCGCGCGCTGGAGCGTCAGGCGCAGGAAGCGCGCTTCCAGGCGCGTGCCCTGGCGGCGCGGCGTGATGAGCTGCAGCGCAGCATCGAAACCGCCGCCGCACAGGTGGCGGCCAACGTGCAAACCGGTGAGCAATTGCAGCTCGAGCTGGGCAGCTTTGACGACGCCGCGGCCAGCTCGGGCCTGCAGGCGGCGCTGGCCCTCAAGCTCGAGCGCGAGCAGGCGCTGGGCATGGCGCGCAGCGAGTACGACGACCTGGGCGCGCAGCTCAAGCAAGCCGACGAGCAGCGCCTGGGCTTCGAGCGCAGCCTGGACCCGTTGCGCGAGCAGATCAGCAAGTTGCAGCTCGAATTGCAGGCCGCGCAGCTGGGCGGCGCGCAGTACCTCGAGCAGCTCACGGCGGCCAGCGTCGACTTCGAATTGCTGGCCAAGGGCATCGAGGACGGCGGCGTCAAGCTCTGGGGCCTGCAGACCGAGATCGACCGCATCCAGAAAGACATCAACGCGCTCGGCGCCGTCAACCTGGCCGCGCTGGATGAGCTGACCGAGTCGAGCGAGCGCAAGACCTTTCTCGACGCGCAGAACGCCGACCTGCTGGAGGCCATCAAGACGCTCGAAGACGCCATCCACAAGATCGACCTCGAAACGCGCGACCTGCTGGCCAGCACCTTCAACCAGGTCAACGAGCACTTCGGGCGCATGTTCCCCAGCCTCTTCGGCGGCGGCATGGCGCGCCTGGTGATGACGGGCGCAGAGATTCTGGACGCCGGTGTGCAGGTGATGGCGCAGCCGCCGGGCAAGAAGAACAGCACCATCCACCTGCTGTCGGGCGGCGAGAAGGCGCTCACGGCCATCGCGCTGGTGTTCGCGATCTTCCAGCTCAACCCGGCGCCGTTTTGCCTGCTGGACGAAGTGGACGCGCCGCTGGACGACGCCAACACCGAGCGCTACCGCAAGCTCGTCACCGAGATGAGCAAGGGCACCCAATTCCTCTTCATCAGCCACAACAAGATCGCCATGGAAATGGCCGAGCAGTTGATCGGCGTGACGATGCAAGAGCAGGGCGTGTCGCGCATCGTGGCGGTGGACATGGAGTCCGCCGTCAGCCTGGCCGAAGCCGCCTGAGATGTGCCCCCGGGCTCACTTCGTTCGCCACCCCCAGGACCCGTCAGGGGCCACTGGGTGGCCCTTGGGGCCGCGGCGCGCTTGGGGCGGCCCGGCGCGCGCCGGACTGCCGCACAAATGACACTCGGCATCGCCCTGGCTCTCGTCGGCGCCGCCGTGCTGTTGGGGCTGGCCCTGCATGGCTGGTGGAGTACACGCCGCGAGCGGCCGCGGCGTGCCGACGGCGCGGCTGCGCAGGACGAACGCATCGAACCCGCGCTGGGCGATGCCGGTGGCCCCGACACCGAACCCGCGCCGCTGCGCGCCACGCTCAAACCGCAGCCGCGGCTGGACGCGCTGATCGACGCGCTGATCCCCTTGGCGCTGGACGCACCGGTGAGCGGCGAGTTCGTCATCGCGCATCTGCCGCCCAGCCGCCGCGCCGGCAGCAAGCCGTTCTATGTCGAAGGCCTGGACGTCGACAGCGGCGAGTGGGAAGCGCCCGCACCGGATCACCGCTACAGCGAGCTGCAAGCGGGCGTGCAACTGGCCAGCCGCAGCGGCCCGCTCAACGACATCGAGTACTCGGAGTTCGTGCAGATCGTGCAGGCCCTGGCCGACGCCGTGGGCGCTAGCGCCGACGCGCCCGACATGCTCGATGTCGTGGCGCGCGCACGCGAGCTCGACGGCCTGAGCAGCCCGCTGGATGTGCAGCTCACGGTTTCGCTGCGCACCAACGGCGTGGCCTGGTCGGTGGGCTTCGTGCAGCAAGTTGCGTCACGCATCGGCTTCGTCGCCGGCGCCGTGCCAGGCCGCTGGGTGCTGCCAGGCGCCGAAGAAGGCGCGCCGGCAGTGCTGGTGCTGACGGTGAATGCGCAAGCGGCGTTGTCCGACCATGCCCAAGGCAGCGCCGTGCGCGATTGCACGTTGACGCTGGATGTGCCGCAGACGCCCGAGCAGGCCGAGCCCTTCCCGGCCTGGCACCGCGCCGCCACCAAGCTGGCCGACGACCTGGACGCCACCACCGTCGACGATGCCGGGCAGCCGCTGCCGCTGCACGCCTACGCGTCCATCGGGCAAGAGCTCGCCGGCATCTACCGCCGGCTCGAGGCCTTGGATCTGGCGGCCGGCACGGCGGCGGCGCGGCGGCTGTTCAGCTAGGCGAGATCGAGCGTGGTGATGCGGTCTTGTCCCGCAATTGCCGGTAGACCTCGTCCAACAGCAGGTCGGCCAGGCCCTTGGTGCACTGGCTGGTATACCGACGGTTGCGAGCAGCTTGCGTGCCAGGTCACGCTGCCGAGCGAGTCCGGGCCGGGCCGGCCGGTGCAGGCCGCTGGCGCAAAATCGTCCGCATGACCGAAGCCGACGATGCGACCCGCGCGCGCGCCCTGCGTGAGCAGCTGCACCACCACGCGCACCGCTACTACGTGCTGGACGACCCGGAGGTGCCGGACGCCGAGTACGACCGCCTGTTCCTGGCCTTGCAGGCGCTGGAAGCCGCCCACCCCGAGCTGCTGACGCCCGACTCGCCGACGCAGCGTGTCATCGGCCGCGTGCTGGACGGCTTTGCGCCGGTGCGCCATGCGGTGCCGATGCTGAGCATCCGCACCGAGACCGACACCACGCCGGCCGGCGCGCAGGCCTTCGATGCCCGTGTGCGGCGCGAGCTGGAGCTGGCTGAGGACGCGCCACCGGTGGCCTACGCCGCCGAGCTCAAGTTCGACGGCCTGGCCATCAACCTGCGCTACGAACACGGCGTGCTGATGCAGGCGGCGACGCGCGGCGACGGCGAAACGGGCGAGGACGTGACGCAGAACATCCGCACCGTGGGATCGATCCCTCTGCGGCTGCGCGGTGCGGCCGACACGATGCCGCCGGTGCTGGAAGTGCGCGGCGAGGTCTACATGCGCCGCGATGCCTTCGAGCGCATGAACGAGCGCCAGCGCGAGAAGGGCGAGAAGACCTTCGTCAATCCGCGCAACGCCGCCGCAGGCGCGGTGCGGCAGCTTGACCCGGCGATTGCCGCGCAACGCCCGCTGAGCTTCTTTGCCTACGGCCTGGGCGACGTGCAGGGCTGGGCCACATTGAACAAACCCGCGGCGACGCACAGCGCCACGCTCGACGCGCTGGCGGCCTTGGGCCTGCCGGTCTGCGCCGACCGCAGCGTGGCCGCGGGCGCCGCCGGCCTGGTGGCCTTCCACCAGGCCATGGGCGCACGGCGCGACGCGCTGCCCTTCGACATTGATGGCGTGGTCTACAAGGTCGACGACATCGCGCTGCAGAAGCGCCTGGGTTTCGTGACGCGCGAGCCGCGCTGGGCGGTGGCGCACAAGTACCCGGCGCAGGAGCAGATGACGCGTTTGAACGCCATCGAGATCCAGGTCGGCCGCACCGGCAAGCTCACGCCGGTGGCCAAGCTCGAGCCGGTGTTCGTGGGCGGCACGACGGTGAGCAACGCCACCCTGCACAACGTGTTCGAGCTGCGCCGCAAGGGCGTGCGCGTGGGCGACACGGTGATCGTGCGCCGCGCCGGCGATGTCATCCCCGAGGTGGTGGGCCGAGTCCCGGGTGCACGCGCTGGCTACGTGCGCAACTTCCGCATGCCGCACGAGTGCCCGGTGTGCGCCAGCCGCGTCGTGCGCGAGAAGGGCGGTATCGACCACCGCTGCAGCGGCGGCCTGTTCTGCGGGGCGCAACGCAAGCAGGCGCTGCTGCACTTTGCCGGCCGCCGCGCCATGGACATCGAAGGCCTGGGCGACAAGATCGTCGATCAGCTGGTCGACAGCGGCCTCATCCGCACGCTGCCCGAGCTGTACACCTTGGGCGTCGCCAAGCTGCTGGCGCTGGAGCGCATGGCCGAGAAGAGCGCGGCCAATCTGGTGGCGGCGCTGGACAAGAGCCGGCAGACGACGCTGGCGCGCTTTCTCTATGCCCTGGGCATCCGCCAGGTCGGCGAAACCACGGCCAAGGATCTGGCGCGCCACTTCGGCGGCGTCGACCGCTTGATGGACGCCACTGTCGAACAACTGCTGGAGGTCCACGACGTCGGCCCGGTGGTGGCGCAGAGCATCCGCACTTTCTTTGAGCAGGCCCACAACCGCGAGGTGGTGGAGCGCCTGCGTGCCGCCGGTATCGCCTGGCCCGAGCACGAGGGCGCCGCCGACACCGCGCCCAAGCCGCTGGCCGGCATGACGCTGGTGCTGACCGGCACGCTGCCGACGCTGACGCGTGATGCGGCCCAGGCGCTGATCGAAGGCGCGGGCGGCAAGGTCAGCGGCTCGGTGTCGAAGAAGACGCGTTACGTGGTGGCCGGCGCCGAGGCCGGCAGCAAGCTAGACAAGGCACGCGAGCTGGGCGTGGCCGTGCTCGACGAAGACGGCCTGCGCGCGCTGCTGTTGCCCGCCGTGGTGCAATGAACCTTTGACCGTACGGGAGACTCGCCGATGGCTGTGCACGAAATCCTGAAGATGGGCGACCCGCGTCTGCTGCGCCTGGCGCAGCCGGTGACCGACTTCAACACGCCAGAGCTGCGCACGCTGGTGCAGGACATGTTCGACACCATGGAAGCCGCCAATGGCGCCGGGCTGGCGGCGCCCCAGATCGGCGTCGACCTGCAGGTGGTGATCTTTGGCTACACCCGCAATGTCCGCTACCCCGAGGCACCGCCGGTGCCACGCACGGTGCTCATCAACCCCGTCATCACGGCGCTCGGCGACGAGCAGGTGAACGGCTGGGAAGGCTGCCTGTCGGTGCCCGGGTTGCGCGGCGAAGTGCCCCGGCTGGCGCGCATCCGTTACCAGGGTTTCGACCCCACCGGCGCGCCGCTGGAGCGCGAGGCCGACGGCTTCCATGCCCGCGTCGTGCAGCACGAGTGCGATCACCTGATCGGCCGCCTGTACCCGACGCGCATGGTCGACATGACGAAGTTTGGCTACACCAGCGTGCTGTTCCCCGAACTCGACCCGGGCGACGACGACTGACGCGCTCCGGACGCGGCCCCCCACGTCCGACACCTTGCTTTACAAGTTGGCACGTCAGCGCCCCGGCCAGTTGCAGCGTTGAGGGGTCATGAACATCACCCACGTGTTGCCGCGCGGCCGGTTCTGGCTGGCTGCCCTGGCGCTCATCGTCGCCCCCGTTCTGGGGTCCTCGGCCTTCGCGCAAGACGATCCGCCCGGCAGGGTGGGCCGCTTGGCCGAGATGCAGGGCGTGGTGTCCTGGTACGACAGCGAACAAGGCGTGTGGGCCGATGCCGAGCGCAACCGGCCGCTGACCACCGGCGACCGCCTCAGCACCGGCGCGCGCACGACGGCCGAGATCCGCGTCGGCTCCACGGTGGTGCGGCTGTCAGAGGCCACCGAGCTTGAGCTGATGCGCATCGACGACGAGCGCATCGCGCTGCGCCTGCACCGCGGCAGCCTGGCACTGCAGGTGCGCGCCCGCGAGGTGGCCGCCGAAATCGATCTCATCACCGCCGAAGCCACCGTGCGCCCGCAGCGCGCCGGCCTGTACCGGCTGGACCGCATCGACGACACCACGCAGGCCACCGCCCTGCGCGGCGCGCTGCGCATCGACGAGCGCGACGGCTTCACGGTCGAGCGCGGCCAGCGCGTCGAACTCTGGCGCGAGGGCGCCGACGCGGGCGTGCTGCGCTCGCGCTTCGGCGCGCCGGTGAACGACGGCTTCGCGGTCTGGATTGCCGGCGAAGACCGCCGCGACGAGCGCAGCGCGTCGGTCAAGTACGTCTCGCCCGAGATGACCGGCGCCGAGGAGTTGGACCGCCACGGCCGCTGGGACCAGCACCCGGAGCACGGCGCGCTGTGGTTTCCGATCGAGGTGCGCGACGACTGGGCGCCGTACCGCTACGGCCGCTGGGCCTGGGTGCAGCCTTGGGGCTGGACCTGGGTGGACGACGCGCGCTGGGGCTTCGCGCCCTTCCACTACGGCCGCTGGGTGCACTGGCGCGGCCGCTGGGGCTGGAGCCCTGGGCAGTACGTAGCGCGCCCCGTCTACGCGCCGGCGCTGGTGGCCTGGGTGGGCGGCCCGCACATCGGTGTGTCGATCCGCATCGGCGCACCGGCGGTGTCCTGGGTGCCACTGGCCCCGCGCGAGATCTTCAGGCCCTACTACCGCGTGTCGCCGCGCTATGAAGACCGCGTCAACCACCGTCCGTACGGCGGCGACCTGCCGTCGCGTCAGCCGCAACAGGTGCCCACCGGGCCGATCATGTACCGCAACCAGGATGCGCCCGGCGCACTGACCTCGGTGTCGCGCGAGGTGATGACGCAGCGCCAGCCGGTGGCGCCGTCGGCCATCGAACACCGCGGGCCGCAGCGCGAACGCGCGCCGCTGAGCTACGCCGCGCCGCCGGTGCGCGAGTTCCTGGGCCCCGTGCCTGTTCAGCCGCCACAGGTGAACCGCGAGCAGCGGCCGGTGGCGGTGCAGCCGGTGCGCGAACAGCGAGCGCCGCCCGTGGCGGTGCAGCCAGCGCGCGAACAGCGAACCGAGCCGGTGGCGGTGCAGCCGGCGCGCGAATCGCGACCCGAACCGGTGGCGGTGCAACCCGCGCGCGAACAGCGACCCGAACCGGTGATGGTGCAGCCGGCGATGCCGATGCCCGCGCCAGAGCGCGCAGCCGAGCGCGAGCGTCGGCGCGAGTCGGTGCGCGACCTGCCACGTGACGAGCCGCGCGACGTT
>JANPMR010000170.1:0-11372 GCA_031427055.1 Rubrivivax sp. | reverse complement strand
GCTCCATGTCGTCGAGCTTCTCGAGCTTCTCGGCCATCATGGCCTGCTCGTAGATCAGGTCGGCGTCGTCGATGAAGCGCTGCGAGGCGCTGGCCAGCACGTCGTAGGCCTCGCGCCAGCGCTTGACCTCGCGCAACACCGCGGCCTCGGCCACCAGCTTGGCACGGGCGTCGTCGGCGCGCTTCTCGGGCACCTTGCGGATCAGTTCGCGGGCCTGCGCCAGCTTGCCCTGGCGCGCCAGGATCGAGGCGCGGCGGCTCTGCACCTCAAGCGCTCGCTGCGGGTCCTCGATCTTTCCCAGCCAGATCTCGACGGCCTTGAAGTCGCCGCGATCTTCGGCCGCCTGCGCCAGCATCAACCACGCTTGCACCAGGCCATTCTCGGCCCGCGGTGGCGCGTCCTCGTCTTCGGGGTCGGACGGCGTCGATACTTCCAGGGTGGCCACTGGCTGCTGCTGCTTTTGCGTCAGCTCGATGTAGCGCAGCAGCGCCGTCTCGCCTTCGCGCGGCTGCTTGAGCTCGAGGTAGAGCGCGCCCAGTGACAGGAAAGGCGCCGCCACCTCGGGTTGCACCCGCGTGACCAACTGCAATTGCAGCGCGGCGTCGGTGTAGCGCTGCAAGTTGGTCAGCACCCTCACGTAGGCCAGGCGAAGCTGCGCTTCGGCGTCGCTGCGGCCCAGGTACTGCAGCACCAGCGCCTCGGCTTGCGGCCGCTCGCGCATCAGCTCCATCGCCAGCAGGGCCGTACCGGGCGCGGCGCCGTCCAGCGCTTGGGCCTCGCGTGCCAGGGCCAGCGTTCGGTCGGCGTCGCGGGCCTCGAGCCAGGCGCGCCCTTGCGCCAGGCGCACCGGCACGCGGGTTTCCAGGCCGTCCCGATAGGGCTTGAGCGCGTCGTCAAGCAGGCGTGCCACGAGCGCCGGGTTGCTGGTGCGCTGAAGAAAACGGGGCAGGGAGGCGATGAGCCCGGCACGCTCGGTCGCCGGCGTGGTGGCCAGCAGTGCGCGCAGCGGTTCGGCCAGGCCGTCACTGCGGTTGGTCAGCAGCAGCACCTGCAACTGCAGGCGCAGCGCATCCAGCGACTGCGGCTGCGCCAGCCGCCACGCCCGCGTGGCGGCCAGGGCCTGGTCGCCAGCGCGTGCCTGCAGAGCGATGTCGACCGCGCGGCGAAACAGGCTCTCATCGCGCGTGCGCCGCGCGGCGTCGAGGATCCAGTCGTAGGCGCTTCCGGTGTCGCCTTGCAGGAGCGACATCTCGCCCACCAGCAGCTGGTAAAGCAACTGGTCGTCGAGTGCAGAACGGGTGGGTGGCGGCGTCTCTTCGGCGGCCTGCGCCAGCGCCAGTGGCGGGGCCAGCAGCGCCGGGGCCGCGATCAATAGGGCCAGCGCATGGCGCCAGGCGCGGCTCAGGGTCATCGAGGCTCCCAGGGGTGAAAAGTCATTCTCACATAATGACCTATGCCTGAACTGCCTGAGGTCGAAGTCACCCGCCGCGGCATCGCCGCACCGTTGCAGGGTGCACGGGTGCTGTCGGCGCGCTTGGGCAAACCGCTGCGCTGGCCGCTGGGCTGCGATGTCGATTCCTTGCGCGGCCAGGGTGTCGGCGCAATCATCCGGCGTGGCAAGTACCTGTGGCTGCCGCTCGCGCCACTTGAGCCACTTGAGCCGCTCGCGCCATCAGATCCGGCAGTGCACGCCGCCAGCGGCGGTCTGCTGCTGCACCTGGGCATGTCGGGCTCGCTGGCGCTGCTGCCCTTGGCACCGCCGCCCGGCTTGCACGATCACTTCGATCTCGTCACAGATCGCGGCACGCTGCGCTTGCACGACCCGCGGCGCTTTGGCGCTGTCGTCTGGTCCGATGCGCTCGACCAAGCGCCTGCAGCGACGCTGCTGGCGCGGCTGGGCGCCGAACCCTTTGACGCGCTGCTCACGCCCGAGCGCTTTCACGCCGCACTGCAAGGCCGGCGCGCGCCGGTGAAGGCGGTGCTGCTGGCCGGCGACGTCGTCGTCGGTGCCGGCAACATCTACGCCTGCGAGGCCTTGTTCCAGGCCGGCATCCACCCCGCGCTGCGCGCCGACCGCATCAGCCGCCCGCGCGCGACGCGGCTGCTGGCGGCCTTGCGCACGACCTTGGCGCGGGCGCTGGAGACCGGCGGCTCGACGCTGCGCGACTTTACCGACGTGCACGGCGTGGCGGGCTCCTACCAGGCGCAGGCGGCGGTCTATGGCCGCGCCGGTCAAGCCTGCGTGCGTTGTGGCGGCACCGTGCAGCGCCGCGTGCAGGCGCAGCGATCGACTTACTTTTGCGCTGGCTGCCAGCGTCGTTAGGCGCACACAAGCGGGCCATCTCCGCGTGCCGGGCCGGCCGGTGCTGAGCTAGGATGCCAAGCTGCGGCCCCCTGCGGATTCACTGCGGACTTATCGATGCCCAGTCAGATTGCCGAAAGTCTCGATGCGCTGGCCAGCTGGCGCGCCTCGCTCGACCGCCACGTCGTGCAGCTTGGCCGTGCGCTGTCTGAACAAGACCTGCTCGACGATGCCGAAGCCTCGACCCTTGCGGCGCTGCGCGAGCGCCTGTCGTCCGAGAAGCTCACCGTGGCCTTCGTGGCCGAGTTCTCGCGCGGCAAGTCCGAGCTGATCAATGCCATCTTCTTCGCCGACGCCGGCGGCCGCGTGCTGCCCGCCACGCCCGGCCGCACCACGATGTGCCCGGTGGAGCTGCGCCACGAGCGCGACCAGCCACCGCAGCTGATGCTGTTGCCGATCGAGACCCGGCTGCGTGGCCTGTCGCTGGCCGAGATGCGGCCACGTGCCGAACACTGGCATCAGGTGCCGCTCGATCCGCGCCAGCCGCAGACGCTGGTGCAGGCACTCACCGCCGTCACGCGCACGCAGCGCGTCACCGTGCAGCAGGCCACCGCGCTGGGCTTCTGGGACGAATCCCAACCCGACGACAACCCGCCGCAGGCCGAGGACGGCAGTGTCGAGGTGCCGGCCTGGCGCCATGCCGTCATCAACTACCCGCACCCGCTGCTGCAGCGCGGATTGGTCATCATCGACACGCCGGGGCTCAACGCCATCGGCGCCGAGCCCGAGCTCACGCTGGGCCTGCTGCCGTCGGCGCACGTCGTGGTCTTCGTGCTCGCGGCCGACACCGGCGTGACCAAGTCGGATCTCACGATCTGGCGCGAGCACCTGGGGCAATCCAGTCTCGAGCGCTTCGTCGTGCTCAACAAGATCGACGCCCTTGACGACCCGCTGGCCGCGCCCGGCGTGGTGCAGGCGCAGATCGAGCAGCAACGCCAGACCGCGGCCGAGACGCTGAACGTGCCACTCGAGCGCGTGTTCGCCCTCTCGGCGCGCAATGCACTGGCGGCGCGCCTTGAAGGCAACGCCCGTGCGCTCAAGGCCAGCCGCCTGCCGGCGCTTGAAGAAGCGCTGGTCACCGGCCTGATGCCGCGCCGCCAGGAGTTGCTGGTCGAGTCGGTGGTCTCCGTGGTCGAACAATTGCGCGCCGCCGCCGCGCGGCGCGTGGCCGATCGCCGTCGCCAGCAGGCCGAGCAACTGCTCGAGCTGCGCGGGCTGCGTGGCAAGAGCGGCGCCAAGCTGCGCATGATGGTCGACCGCATCGACGCCGAAATGGCCGACTTCGAGCGCTGCACCTCGCGCCTGGCGGCCTTGCGCGCGGTGCAAATGAAGCTGCTGCGCACCTTTCTGGCGCTGCTGTCCAGCGACGCCCTGCGCTCCGAGGTGGCGGCCATGCAGTCGGCCATCGGGTCGCGCCCCTTCAACCTGGGTGGCCGTGCCGCGTTTGACACCCTCATGGTGCGCCTGCGCGCGGCCCTGAGCCACGCCACCACGCAGTCCGAAGAGATGCGCCAAATGCTCGAAGGCAGCTTCCTGCAGCTCAACACCGAGTTCGGCTTCGCTTTCGCGCTGGGCGAATTGCCCTCGCTCAAGCCCTTCCAGGATGAGCTGCGCCTCATCGACCACAACTACGGCCGCTACCTGGGCCTGGGGCAGGCCTGGCGCATGGCATCGCCGGGCTTTGCCGAGCAGTTCCGCCGCATGCTGCTGTCCAAGCTGCGCGTCGTGTTCGAGAGCGCGGCGGGCGAGATAGAGATGTGGAGCAAGGCCGCGCAAAGCCAGGTCGAGATGCAACTGCGCGAGCGCCGCCGCGGCTTCGTGCGCCGGCGCGAGGCGCTTCAGCGCGTGCAGTCTGCATCGGGCGAACTCGAGCAGCGCATCGCCGAGGTGCAGTCGCAGGACGAACACCTCAAGCAGATGCTCGCGCGCCTGGACGTGGTGGCTGCCGACGCCATTGCCAACGCGCGCGACATGGGCTGGGAGCGCACGACGACCGAGTTCCCGCTGACCTCGCACGCCGAGTTCTCGGCGACGGTGCGGGACGCCGCTTGAGGCCGCGCCGCCGCGGCGACGCGGCCGCGCACTGCGCCTGCACAAACGCATGACGGCACGCGCTGGCATCGCCAGCCGCGTCGTGCGCTGGCAGCGCGAGCACGGACGCCACGGCTTGCCCTGGCAGGGCACGCAAGACCCGTATCGGGTATGGCTGTCCGAGATCATGCTGCAGCAGACGCAGGTGGCCACGGTGCTGGGCTACTACACGCGTTTTCTTGATCGATTTCCCACCGTGCACGCGTTGGCGCAAGCGCCGTTGGACGACGTGCTCGCGCTGTGGAGCGGCCTGGGCTACTACAGCCGTGCGCGCAACTTGCACCGGTGCGCGCAGGACGTGGTGACTGAGCACGGCGGCAGGTTTCCGGCCACGCGCGACGGTCTCGTTTTGCTGCCCGGCATCGGCGCGTCCACCGCCGCGGCGATCGCGGCCTTCTGCTTTGGCGAACGCGTGGCCATTCTTGACGGCAACGTCAAGCGAGTGCTCGCACGCTGGCTGGGCTTCGAGGGCGATCTGGCCTTGGCGGCCGAGCAGCGCCGCCTGTGGGCCGCCGCCGAGGGCCTTCTGCCGGTGCGCGACATCGGCGCCTACACGCAGGGGCTGATGGATCTGGGCGCCAGCGTGTGCAGCGCGCGCCGGCCGGACTGCGCACGCTGCCCATTGGCCGCCGACTGCGTGGCGCATGCCGGCGGTGCGCCCGAGCGACTGCCGATCAAATCGCGCCGGCTCAAGCGCGGCCGGCGCTCGCACGCGCTGCTGCTGATGCAGCTCCGCGGCCGCGTCTGGCTGGTGCGACGCCCCGCCGTGGGCGTCTGGGCCGGGCTGTGGAGCCTGCCTGAATACGCATCGGCCGAACTGCTCACCCAAGCGGCGGCCCAATGGCCCGGCCGCGGCGACTGGCGGCCCGCCATCGAGCACGCGCTGACCCACTTCGACTGGACGCTGCTGCCGCTGGCATGGCACTGGCCAGAGCACGGTGCGGACCTGCCCGAGCTGGCCGACGGCCGATGGGTGACTGCCGCCGAGGCACTGGCAATGGGGCTGCCTGCGCCGGTGCGCCGGCTGCTTGAAGCCGGCTGATCAGCCGACCACGACCTGCTTGTCGCGCAGATAGCCGTCCACCAGGCTCAGGCGCAGCATCGGGTCTTCGAGCTCCATGAGTTTTTGCTTGGCGGGCAGCGGCACCGGCAACAGTTCGCACCAGCGGTTGGCCACCCAGCCGGCGTCATCAAACCGGTACGGTGCGAAGAAGGGCGTGCGGCCCTGCTCTTGCAGCTTGCGGATGGCCTCGGCCAGCGCCGTCACGGTCTGCAGCATGGCCGCACCGGGCATGCGCAGCGGATCGTCGGCGATGCGTGCGGCGCGCGCTGTCCACAGGCCATCGTCGCGCTGCACTGCGGGCTCGTTGATGCGAAAGCGGCTGCCACCGCGGCAGCGCAGTTGCAGGATGCCGGGTTGCTCGGCGTCGACCTCGTCGATGTGTGCCAGCACACCGATACCTTCGAGCGACACGCCATCGCGCGCGGTGTCGCTGCCGGCGCTGAGGCACACCACGCCAAAGGGCTGTTGCGTGCGCAGGCAGTCGCCCACGAGGTCGAGGTAACGTGCCTCAAACACCTTCAGCCCCAGCCGGGCGCCCGGGAACAACACCATCTGCAGCGGAAACAGCGGTAGCGGGTCGGGCAAGTCTGGCGTGTCGCCCGCGGGCGTGTGGCTCGGCAAGTTGGTCAACCCCGGGCATCGAGTTCGCGGTGGCGCACCAGCGTCGCCTGGCGACCCTCGAAGCGCCGCGCCAGCCACTCGACGCCAAACACCGAGCGGTGCTGGCCGCCGGTGCAGCCCAGCGCCACCGTCAGGTAGCTGCGCTGGTCGTCCTCGAACGAGGGCAGCCAGCGGGTGAGAAAGACCTCGATCTGCGCCAGCATCTCGCGCGCCTCGGGTTGCGCCTCGAGGTAGGTCGCCACCGGCGCGTCCCGGCCGGTCAGCGGCCGCAGCTCACGCACGTAGTACGGGTTGGGCAGCACGCGAAGGTCGAACACGAAATCGGCGTCCAGCGGCACGCCGTGCTTGAAGGCGAAGGACTCGAAGACCAGCGTCAGCGCCGCTTCGCGCGCGCCGACCAGCGAACGCACCCAGCTGCGCAACAAGGCCGGCCGCAGCTGGCTGGTGTCGATGACGGTGGAGACCTCGCGCAGATCGGCCAGCAGCTCGCGCTCGAGCTCGATGGCGTCGATCAGCGCGCGCGAGGCATCGGTGCCGGCAGTCGGCGCGGTCAGCGGGTGCGGCCGTCGTGTTTCGGAGAATCGCCGCACCAGCGCATCGGTGCTGGCATCCAGGAACAGCGGCCGGATGCGCACGCCCTCGCTGCGCAGTTCGTCGATCAACGGCACCAGCACCGGCAGCGAGGCCGCGGTGCGCACGTCCACCGCCACGGCCACGCGGTGCGTGAAGCGCTGGTGCTCGAGGTGGATAAAGTCGCGCAGCAGTTCGGGCGGCAGGTTGTCGACGCAGAAGTAGCCCGCGTCTTCCAGCGCGTGCAGCGCCACCGACTTGCCCGAGCCGGAGATGCCGGTGACGAGGATCACCTCGTTGCGCTGCGGCCCCCCCAATGGCATCCAATCGCTCACTGGGACCCCTCGTCCGACGGGTACGCCGGTCGATCCCCCAAGGGGATCCGGGCCGGCTTGGGAGCGGCCCGGCGCTCGGCCCGGGAGTCGACGCCCTCAAGCAGTGCCTGAGCGTGCACGGTGCCCGACAGCGTCTCGCCGCCGAGCATGCGTGCGATTTCGCCGACGCGGGCCTCACCGTCCACTGCGCGCACGTCCGACACCGTTTGCCGTGCGCGCAGGGCCTTGCTGACGACGAAGTGGTGATCAGCGCAGGCAGCCACCTGCGCCAGGTGCGTGACGGCCAGCACCTGGCTGGAGCGGCCGAGCTGCTTCATCAGCCGGCCCACGCTGTCGGCCACCGCGCCGCCGACGCCGGCGTCGATCTCATCAAAGATCAGCGTCTGGGCCACGCCGTCAAGTGCTTGGCCCTTGACCGCCTCGGCCGATCCCTGCGCCGTGGTGACGGCGATGGCCAGCGCCAGGCGTGACAGCTCGCCACCCGATGCCACCTTGCCCAGCGCGCGTGGCGTGCTGCCGGCATGGCCGGCCACGCGAAACTCGGCGGCCTCCAGACCAAAGGCCTGCGGTGACTCCTGCGGCAGCAGGGCGACTTCGAAAATCCCGCCGGCCATGCCCAGCTGTTGCATCGCTTGCGTGACCGACGCCGCCAGCCGCGGCGCGGCTTTGCGGCGCACGCGGGACAGGCGCTCGGCCTCGGTGCGCCAAACCGCTTCGGCTGCCAACGCGGCCGCATCCAGCGCGGCCAGATCGGCGGCGGCATCCAGGCCCTTCAACTCGGCGCGCCAGCCGGCCAGCAGCGCCGGCAGCTCGGCCGGCGCACGCCGGTAGCGCCGGGCCATGGCCACCCACTGGCCCAGCCGTGCGTCAAGCTCGGCCAACCGATCGGGGTCGGGGTCGCGCCGGCCCAAGTAGGCGTGCAGGCTGTGCGCGGCGTCGTCCAGCGGTGCCTGCGCCGTGCGCATGACCTCGGCCACGGCGCCCAGCTCGGGGTCGTAGCGCGCCACCACGTCCAGCGCGGCGATGGCGCGGGCCAATAACGTGGCGATGCTCGCGCCGTCGTCGTCATTGCCACCGGCCAGCGCGGCCTGCGCCGCACGTGCGCCGTCGAGCAGGGCTTGCCCGTGGGCCAGGCGCTGATGCTCGGCGTTGATCTGCTCCCACTCGGAATCGAGTGGCGCCAGCTTGTCGAGCTCGCCAATCTGCCAGGCCAGCCGCTCGCGCTCTCGCTCGATCGATTCGCGCTGGCCGCGTGCGTCGTCGAGCCGGCCGCGTGCCGCACGCCAGGCCTGCCACGCGGCGCCAAGGGCCGCGCCGTCGATGCCAGCCTGGGCGTCGAGCAGCGAGCGCACGGCGGCTGGCCGCGTCAGGCTTTGCCAGGCGTGCTGGCCGTGGATCTCCACCAGATGGTCGGCCGCCTCGCGCAGCTGCGCCACCGTGGCCGGGCTGCCGTTGATCCAGGCCCGGCTGCGTCCCGCGGCCTCGCCCTGCGCGTCGACGGTGCGGCGCAGCAGCAGCGTGTGGTCGGCCGCGAAGCCGGCTTCGTCCAGCCAGGGCCGCAGCGAAGGTGGCGTGTCGAACTCCGCACTCACCTCGGCCCGCGCCGCGCCCTCGCGGACCAGCGCCGCATCGGCGCGACTGCCCAGCGCGAGTTGCAGCGCATCGATCAGGATCGACTTGCCCGCCCCGGTCTCGCCCGTGAGCACGGTGAAGCCCGCGCCAAGTTCGACCTCCAGCTCGGCCACGATGACCACATCGCGCAAGGACAGCCGGCGCAACATCGCTAGACCACGCCTTCGTACCAGCGGAGCTTTCGCCGCAAGGTCGCGTAGTAGCTCCAGCCGCGCGGGTGCAGGAAGCGCACCATGTTGGCCGAGCGCCGCACGCGCACCAGGTCGCCAATCATCAGGCTGGCCAGGTTGTGCATGTCGAAATTGGCCGAGACGTCTTTGCCCGCGACGATGCGGATGCGCACCTCGCCGTGGTCGGGCAGCACGATGGGCCGGTTGGACAGCGTGTGCGACGCGATCGGCACCACCACCCAGCCGGCGATACCCGGGTGCAGGATGGGGCCGCCGGCGCTTAGCGCGTAGGCGGTCGAGCCCGTGGGCGTGGCGCAAATCAAACCGTCGGCACGCAGGTTGGCGACGAAGTCGTCGTCGACATCGACGCGCAACTCGACCATTCCGGCCGTGGCACCGCGGCTGACGACCACGTCATTGAGCGACAGCGCCTCGAAGATCTTCTGGCCGTCGCGCCAGACCTCGCCTTCGAGCATCGAGCGTTGCTCTTCCTCGTAGTCACCGGCAATCATCGGCGCCAGCGCGTCTTTGTACTGGCCCAGCGGGATGTCGGTGATGAAGCCGAGCCGGCCCTGGTTGATGCCCACCAGCGGCACCTTCCAGCGCGACAGCTCGCGCGCGATGCCGAGCATGGTGCCGTCGCCGCCCACCACCACGGCCAGGTCGCAGCGCTGGCCCAAGGCCTCGGGCGACAGGGCTTCGAAATCGGTCACGCCGGTGGCGTGCGCGGTTTCGCGCTCGAACGAAACCTCCAGCCCCTGGCTGACTAAAAAATGGGCAATTTCCTCCAGCAGCGGGCGTATGCCCCGCGCTTGATACTTGCCCACGATTGCTGCATGACGGAAGCCCGATGGCATGCGGATCATTACACCATAGGGGCTGCGCCCAGGGATCGGCGCACGGCTGCGTCCCTACAATGGCCAGCATGCTCGATGACCGTGCCCGCACGCTGCTGAAGACGCTGGTGGAGCGCTACATCGCCGACGGCACGCCGGTGGGCTCGCGCACGCTGTCGCGCACCTCGGGGCTTGACCTGTCCCCCGCCACCATCCGCAACGTGATGGCCGATCTGGAAGAGCTGGGCTTGATCGCAAGCCCGCACACCAGCGCCGGGCGCATCCCCACGGCGCGCGGCTACCGGTTGTTCGTCGACACCATGCTGACCGCGCGGCCGCTGGACATGGGATCGATGCCGGTCGACGTGGCGGCCGCGCGCGAGCAACTGCACCCCGACCAACCGCAACGCGTGATTGCGCAGGCGGCCTCGCTGCTGTCCAGCCTGAGCAGCTTTGTCGGCGTGGTCACGGCGCCGCGCAAGGCCAGTGTGTTTCACCACATCGAGTTCCTGCGCCTGGGCGAGCGCCGCGTGCTGGTGATCCTGGTAGCACCCGACGGCGACGTGCAGAACCGCGTCATCTTCACGCTGCGCGACCACACGCAGTCAGAGCTTGTCGAGGCCACCAACTTTCTCAACGCGCACTACGCCGGCCTGTCCATCGAGGAAGTGCGTGAGCGACTCAAAAACGAGATCGATGCACTGCGCGGCGAGATCGCGCTGCTGATGCAAGCCGCCGTGCAGGCCGGCACCGAGGTGCTGGCCGAGAGCGGCGACACCGTGGTGGTCTCGGGCGAGCGCAACCTGCTCACGATGCAGGACTACGGCAACGACATGAGCAGCCTGCGCCGGCTGTTCGACGTCTTCGAGCGCAAGACCGAGCTGATGCGCCTGCTGGACGTGAGCAGCCGCGCCGAGGGCGTGCGCATCTACATCGGCGGCGAAAGCCGTGTCGTGCCCTTCGAAGAACTCAGCGTCGTGACCGCGCCCTACGAAATCGACGGCCGCATCGTCGGCACGCTGGGCGTCATCGGGCCCACGCGCATGGCCTACGAGCGCATGATCCAGATCGTCGACATCACGGCCAGGCTGGTCGGCAACGCCTTGTCGGCCAAGCCCTAGCCTTAGCTGCGGCAGCGCGCCGAACGGCGCCTAGAATGCGCCGCGCACCGAGGGCCGTTAGCTCAGTTGGTCAGAGCAGAGGACTCATAATCCTTTGGTCGTTGGTTCAAGTCCAACACGGCCTACCAAAGTGGGTTCCGCAAGGGGCCAGTCTTGACGAAAGCCGCAAGTCGAACACCGACTTGCGGCTTTCTTCATTTCCGCACGGGGCTGGGCAAGGCCACTTGAATCCGGGCCAGGGATGGGCGCCGCCAAAAATCATACTTTTGTGTGACACTCAAGACCCTGGATACAGCACCTTGGAGTCCTCGCCATGCACACCGCAACGCTTCGCGCCGTCGGCGGTTCCGTGTCCGTAACACTGCCGCGCCAGTTGCTGCGTGCCTTGGGCCTGGAGGCGGGCGCTTCCGTGGCCGTGGCTCTGGAAGACGGGCGGCTCGTGCTGTCGCCCGCACGCCCGCGCTACACCCTGGACGAACTGCTGGCGGGCATGAAGCCGGGCGACATGCCCACGGCGCCTGGCTGGTCCGATGCCAAACCCATAGGGCGAGAAGCGTGGTGATCCGGTAGC
>JANPMR010000169.1:0-2210 GCA_031427055.1 Rubrivivax sp. | reverse complement strand
CGCGCTGTCGAGCATGGTGCGCACCGTCTGCGCCGCCGCCAGCGGCGCGACGGGTTCGAGCTCGAGCGGCAACTGCCCGGTCTGCACGCTCGACAGGTCGAGCAGGTCGTCCATCAGCGCCAGCAGATGGCGGCCACCGGTCAGCACATGGCGCGTCCAGTCGAGCTGGCGCTCGCCGCCGCCGGGGTCGATCTCGAGCAACTGGGCAAAGCCGAGGATGGCGTTGAGCGGCGTGCGCAACTCGTGGCTCACGCGCGAGAGGAAGTGCGACTTGGCCAGGTCGGCCGCGGCAGCGCGGTCGCGTTCGTGGCGCAGCGCCTCGGCCTGCTTGCGTTCGGTGACGTCGGTGTGGGTGCCGATGACACGCAGTGGGTTGCCCTGCTCGTCACGGCTGAGCACGATGCCGCGCGACAGGATCCACTTCCACTGCCCGTCCTTGCAGCGCACCCGATGTTCGTTGAGGTAGCTGGGCGTGTGGCCCGCGAAGTGGGCTTCGCGGTCGCGCTGCATGCCGGCGATGTCGTCCGGGTGGGTGAGTGTGTCGAGCGCGTCATCACGGTCGGGCAGTTCGTCATCGGCGTAGCCGTACAAGGCCTTGCACTGCGGGCTGAGGATCTCCACGCCGCTGGGCACATGCCAGTCCCAGACGCCGTCGCCCGTGCTTTCGAGCGCCCGCTTCCACAGCTCGCCGTTGTCGCGCAGCGCCTGCTCGGCCTGCTTGCGCGCGGTGATGTCGAACATCAAGCCCACGCGCACCAGGTGGCCGTCCTCGTCGGGCGCCGGCCCGCCGACGATCTGTGCCCACTTGATCGTGCCGTCGGGCAGCAGCAGGCGTGTTTCAGTGGTCAAGGGCTTGACGCTGGCTACAGCGGCAACGATCTGTTCGCGCACACGGTCGCGGTCGTCGGGATGGCGCATGCGCTCCCAGGACGCGCCGTCGGCCAACATCACCTCGGGATCGACGCCAAACAGGGCGCGCGTGCCCTGGCTCGCAAAGGTGGTGCGCCGCGTGCCGTCGGGCAGATAGACGACGCGGTAGATCACGCCGGGCATCAGGTTCACGATCTGCTGCAACAGGGTCTCGCGCTTGTGCGCGGCCTCGCGTTCGCGCACGCGTTCAGTGACGTCTTCGACACTGCCCTCGTAGAACAGCACCGTGCCGGCGGCATCGCGCACGAGGTTGGCGCTCTCGCGCACCCAGATGCGTTCGCCGCCGCGGTGGCGCGTGACCTCAGACTCGAAACCGACCACCTGACCATCGCGCGCCAATTGGGCGCGAAACAACTCGCGTCGGCCCGGCTCGACGTACCAACTGGCGCCGCTGGCGTGGGTCGCTTCCAGCAGATCCGTCTCGCGCTCGTAGCCGTTCAGGCGCGCCAGCGCCGGGTTGGCGCGCAGCATCGTGCCGTCGGGCGCCGAGCGGTAGGCGCCGATGGGCAGAAACTCGAACAGCGAGGAGAAGTTGTCGGCCATTGGGTCCCCAGGGGCTGCGGGCGGCCTTCGTCGCTCAATCCAGCGTGACTTCGGTGCGCACGGTGCCCGCGCGGTCGGCCGTGGCCGTGAGCGCAATGTGCGTGCCGCGCGCGCCGCTGACCACCCATTCGACGACGGCGCGGTCGCCGGTGATCTCGCGGCTGGGCAGGAAGGCCTGCTGCGACGCCTTGGGCGCATGGCCTTCGAGGTGCGCGCCTTCCACGCGCTCCAGCCCGCTGATGAGCGTCACGCCCGGCGGCAGGTGGATGTGGAAGACCGTGCCGCGTGCCGTCTTGCGTTCGAGCGCGCGCTGCGTCACGTAGGCCGGCAGGTAGCCGCTGTTGGCCACGGCAAAACGCACGCGCCAGGTGTCCGGGCCCAGCGAGCGCACCTCGGCGCGCAGCAGCTCCAGCTTGGGCAGCGACAGCGCGATCTGCTGCAGCCAGGCCGGGAAACGCGCGGCCTCGCGCTCGCGCAAGTTGGGCGGCGGGTTGCGCCAGTAGTTCATGCGGTCCCAGCCGCCAAACTCGACCATGCCCAGCTGCGGGTGGCGGTAGGCGTACCAGTCGACGTAGGCCTTGCCGGCGCACTGCTCGTCGCTCCACTTCAGCAGCTTGATGTCGTCCTCGACCGGGTGCTCGCGGTACCACTCGATCCACTTGTAGTCGGTGATGCCGGCCTCTTTGTTGGGGGCCCAGATCTCGACCGTCCAGAACAGCGCGCCCAGCTGCTCGTAG
>JANPMR010000168.1:0-2207 GCA_031427055.1 Rubrivivax sp. | reverse complement strand
CGCGCTGTCGAGCATGGTGCGCACCGTCTGCGCCGCCGCCAGCGGCGCGACGGGTTCGAGCTCGAGCGGCAACTGCCCGGTCTGCACGCTCGACAGGTCGAGCAGGTCGTCCATCAGCGCCAGCAGATGGCGGCCACCGGTGAGCACATGGCGCGTCCAGTCGAGCTGGCGCTCGCCGCCGCCGGGGTCGATCTCGAGCAGCTGCGCAAAGCCGAGGATGGCGTTGAGCGGCGTGCGCAGCTCGTGGCTCACGCGCGAGAGAAAGTGCGACTTGGCCAGGTCGGCCGCGCTAGCGCGGTCGCGCTCAAAGCGCAAGGCATCGGCCTGCTTGCGTTCGGTGATGTCGGTGTGGGTGCCGATGACGCGCAGCGGGCTGCCCTGCTCGTCGCGGCTGAGCACGATGCCGCGCGCGAGAATCCACTTCCACTGCCCGTCCTTGCACAGCACCCGGTGCTCGTTGACATAGCTCGCCGTGCGGCCGGCAAAGTGGTCTTCGCGGTCGCGCTGCATGCCGGCGATGTCGTCCAGATGGGTCAGGTGGTCGAGCGCATCGGCGCGGTCGGGCAGCTCGTCCTCGGCATAGCCGTAAAGGGCCTTGCATTGCGGGCTGAGAATCTCCACGCCCGTGGGCACGTGCCAGTCCCAGACGCCGTCGCCGGTGCTCTCAAGCGCCCGCTTCCACAGCTCGCCGTTCTCGCGCAGCGCCTGCTCGGCCTGCTTGCGCGCGGTGATGTCGAACATCATGCCCACGCGCACCGGGTGGCCGCCTTCGTCGGGCGCCGGACCGCCGACGATCTGTGCCCACTTGAGCGTGCCGTCGGGCAGCAACAGACGGGTCTCCATGCTCACGGGCTTGCGTTCGGCCACCGCGGTATCGATCTGCTGGCGTACGCGGGCGCGGTCGTCGGGGTGGCGCATGCGCACCCACGAGTTGCCGTCGGCCAGCATCACTTCGGGATCGACGCCAAACAGGGCGCGCGTGCCCTGGCTGGCAAAGGTGGTGCGCCGCGTGCCATCGGGCAGGTAGATGATGCGGTAGATCACGCCGGGCATCTGGTCGACGATCTGCTGCAGCAGGGTCTCGCGCGCCTGGGTGGCCCGCTCGGCGTGCACACGCTCGGTGATGTCCTCGATGGTGCCTTCGAAGAACAGCACCTCGCCGGCCGCATCGCGCACGGCATGCGCGTTCTCGTTGATCCACATGCGCTCGCGCGTCTTGTGGCGGTAGATCTCGGACTCGAAGCCGATGACGCGGCCTTCGCTTTCCATTTGCGCGCGAAAGGCATCGCGCCGCGCCGGATCGACGTACCACTCGGTGGCGATGTCGCCCACCGCGGCCAGCAGCTCGGCTTCGCTGTCGTAGCCGTTCAGGCGCACCAGGGCCGGGTTGGCACGCAACTGCCTGCCCTCGGGCAGCGACCGGTAGGCGCCGATGGGCAGAAACTCGAACAAGGAAGAGAAGTTGTCGGCCAAGGGTCCTCCGCGTCGATCCGCCACGCCGCCGTCAGTCCAGCGTGACTTCGGTGCGCACCGTGCCCGCGCGATCGGCCGTGGCGGTGAGCGCAATGTGCGTGCCGCGCGCGCCGCTGACCACCCACTCGACCACGGCGCGGTCGCCGGTGATCTCGCGGCTGGGCAAGAAGGCCTGCTGCGACGCCTTGGGCGCGTGGCCTTCGAGGTGCTCGCCCACCACGCGCTCCTGGCCGCTGACCAGCGTCACCCCCGGCGGCAGGTGGATGTGGAAGACCGTGCCGCGTGCCGTCTTGCGCTCGAGCGCGCGCTGCGTCACGTAGGCCGGCAGGTAGCCGCTGTTGGCCACCGCAAAGCGCACGCGCCAGGTGTCGGGGCCGAGCGCGCGCACCTCGGCGCGCAGCAGCTCCAGCTTGGGCAGCGACAGCGCGATCTGCTGCAGCCAGGCCGGGAAGCGCGCCGCCTCGCGCTCGCGCAAGTTGGGCGGCGGGTTGCGCCAGTAGTTCATGCGGTCCCAGCCGCCAAACTCGACCATGCCCAGCTGCGGGTGGCGGTAGGCGTACCAGTCGACGTAGGCCTTGCCGGCGCACTGCTCATCGCTCCACTTCAGCAGCTTGATGTCGTCCTCGACCGGGTGCTCGCGGTACCACTCGATCCACTTGTAGTCGGTGATGCCGGCCTCTTTGTTGGGGGCCCAGATCTCGACCGTCCAGAACAGCGCGCCCAGCTGCTCGTAG
>JANPMR010000167.1:0-6707 GCA_031427055.1 Rubrivivax sp. | reverse complement strand
GTCCAGGCCGAAGGCCAGCGCCGCGGCGGTGGGCTCATTGATGATGCGCTTGACTTCCAGGCCGGCAATGCGCCCGGCGTCCTTGGTGGCCTGGCGCTGGCTGTCGTTGAAGTAGGCCGGCACGGTGATCACGGCCTCGGTAACTTCTTCGCCCAGGTAGTCCTCGGCGGTCTTCTTCATCTTGCGCAGCACTTCGGCGCTGACCTGCGGCGGCGCCATCTTCTTGCCGCGCACTTCCACCCAGGCATCGCCGTTGTCGGCCGCGGCGATGGTGAAGGGCATCAGTGCGATGTCCTTCTGCACTTCTTTCTCGGTGAACTTGCGGCCGATCAGGCGCTTGACGGCGTACAGCGTGTTGCGCGGGTTGGTGACGGCCTGGCGCTTGGCGCTGGCGCCGACCAGCACTTCGCCGTCTTCCTGGTAGGCAATGATGGAAGGCGTGGTGCGCGCGCCTTCGCTGTTCTCGATCACCTTGGTGGTGTTGCCTTCCATGATGGCGACGCACGAATTCGTGGTGCCCAGGTCGATGCCAATGATCTTTCCCATGTTCTCTCTCCGTGGAATCAATGTCTTTGAGTTGTGGATGGCCGGCCGGCTTTCAAGGGTGCGGGCCTGGGCACTGCGCTATTTGGGTGCGGTCACCGTCACGAGTGCCGGACGCAGCACGCGGTCGACGATCAGGTAGCCCTTCTGCAGCACGGCGACCACAGTGTTGGCGTCTTGCTCGGCCGGCACGACGCTGATCGCCTGGTGCTGATGCGGGTCGAACTTGGTGCCGGCCGGCGGCGCAATCGGCATTACGCGGTTGCGTTCGAGCGCTTGCGACAGCTGCCGCAGCGTGGCGTGCACGCCCTCTAGCAACTGCTCGGGCGTGGCGTTGTGGATCGCGATGGCGGCTTCCAGGCTGTCCTTCACGGGCAGCAGGCTCTCGGCGAAGGCCTCGACGGCAAACTTGCGCGCCTTGGCCACGTCTTCGTCGGCGCGGCGGCGCGTGTTCTCGGCCTCGGCCTTGGCGCGCAGGAAGTTGTCCGAGGCTTCGTTGCAGCGGGCCTGAAGCTCGGCGAGCTGGGATTCAAGCGTCGGCAGGGCCTCTTGCGGCGCGGCGCTGCTTGCATTGTCTGCTGCGGCGTGTGCGGCGGTGTGCGCGGCGCCGGGGTTCGGATCGGTGGTCTGCGTCATGGCGTGATGTAGGGGGTCTGGCCAAGACATGGGGTCGCCGCCCGATGTTTCAAGGGTGCGCACTTCTCCGCTGCGATCAACCGGGTTTGCTGGGGTCGATGTCGTCGGCGCTGGCACTCCAGCGTTGCCAGTCTGCGAGCTGGCGGCGGTCACGTTTGGTGGGCCGGCCCTGCTCGATGGCGCTGGCCGGCTCGGTGCCCAGCCGCCTTTGTTCGGCGGCCTTCAGGCGCGCCGCAATGCTGTCTGGCGTCTCGCCGTACAGGGCCTGCGCGACCGGCGCCGGGCCGCGCGTACTGCTCAGCGAAAGCACCACGACCGTGCGTTGCACCGGGCCTTGGCGCAGCTCCAGCGTGTCGCCGAGGCGGACTTCGCGCGACGCCTTGGCCGTCAGCCCATTGACGGCCACGCGGCCGCGGCCGATTTCGTCGCAGGCCAGTGCACGCGTCTTGTAAAAGCGTGCCGCCCACAGCCACTTGTCCAACCGAACACGGGTGTCGTCGGTCATGCCGGGTCCTCGGGTGTGTGCATTGGCAGCCGGACCACGGCGTCGAGGCCGTCGATCCGACCTTCATTGATGCGGTTGCTGAGCGAGATCGAGCCTCCCAGCGTCTGCACGATCTCGTGGCAGATGGCCAGGCCCAGGCCCGAACCGCCATGCGAGCCTGCCGCCGCAAAAGGCTGGAACAGAAGCGGACGCAGCTTGGCGGCGATGCCCGCGCCACTGTCGGCCACGGTCAGCGTGGCATGGCGGCCGTCGGCCCGCACGCGCACCGCCAGCCGGCCACCGGCAGGCGTGTGCTTGACGGCGTTGTGCAGCAGGTTGCGCGTCAGCTCGCGAAGCGCCCATTCGTGGGCGCGGACGGGCGCGGGCTCGGTCTCGATCTCGAAGTCGATTTGCGCCTGGGCGATCAACGCAGAAACGTCCAGCGCCACCGCGCGTGTGATGCTGTCCCAGGCCTGCAGCGAGGCATCGCCCTGCTGGCGCAACTGCTCCACCTTGGCCAGCGCCAGCATCTGGTTGGCCAGCTCGGTGGCGCGTTGCACGGTGGTGTCGATCTCGGCCAGCGCCAGATCGGGGGCAAGGTCGCCGCGGCGCGCCGATTGCACCTGCGTCTTGAGCACCGCCAGCGGCGTGCGCAGCTGATGCGAGGCATCGCGCACGAACCGCTTCTGGTGCTCGAGCAGGTCCGACAGGCGCGCCATGAAGGCATTCACGGCCTCCACGATCGGCAGCAGCTCGCGCGGTGCGTCGCCCGCTGGCAGCGGCGACAGATCGGTCTCGGCGCGCGAGCGCAGGCGTTCGCTGAGGCTGCGCACCGGCCGCGTGGCGCGCTGCACCACAAACACCACCACCAGCGCGATCACCGCCAGCAGCAGGGCCTGCTGCCACAGCGTCTGCATCAGCAGGCTGCGCGCCAGCGTGTGGCGCAGCTCCAGCGTCTCGGCGACCTGGATCGTCGCCATGCCCTGGCCCGCGGTGCCGGCCACCGGCTGCAGCAGCACCGCCATGCGCACCGGCTCGCCGCGGTATTGGTCGTCATAGAACTGCACCAAGGCGGCATACACGCTGGGCTGGTCGGTCAAGGGCCGTGCCGGCGGCAGATCCTCGAAGCCCGAGACCATCTCGCCACCGAAGCCCGCGACCTTGTAGAACATGCGGCTGCGGTTGTCGGCCTCGAAGGCCTCGAGCGCGCTGTAGGGCAGGCTGGCCAGCAGGCGCGGCGGTCCGGCATCGGCGGCCACGTCGAGCAGTTCGCCGATCGCCTTGGCCGAGGCCAGCAGCGTGCGGTCATAGGCCGTGTCGGCCGCCGCCAGCGCCTGGTGGTACAGGCTGAGCGTGTTGACGAGCACGACGCCCAGCACCGGCACCAGGATGCCCAGCAGCAGGTGGCGCCGCAGCGACAGGCGTCGTGCGCTCATCACGCGGCCTCTTTGAGCAAGTAGCCCAGCCCGCGCAGCGTGACCAGTTGCGCCGAGGTCGCGGCCAGCTTCTTGCGCAGGCGGTAGGCCACCACCTCGATGGCATCGGCCTGCACCTCGGCCTCGCCGGCAAACACGAGTTCGCTGAGCCGCTCTTTGGCCACGGCGTGGCCTGGGCGGGCGAGCAGGGCGCGCAGCAGGGCGGCCTCACGCGCCGTCAGGTCCAGCGGCTGCCCGTGCAGGTAAACCGCGCCGCTTTCGAGGTCGCAGCGCAGGCCGCAGAACCCCGGCGCGGCGGCGTCGGCGCGCGCGCCGGCCGAAGACCGACGCGCCAACGCGTGCACGCGGGCCTCGAGCTCATCAAGGTCGAAGGGCTTGGCCAGGTAGTCGTCGGCGCCGGTGTTGAGCCCGAGGATGCGGTCGCCCACCGTGCCGCGCGCGGTGATGATGAGCACCGGCGTGGCCAGCCCCTCGGCGCGTGCCGCGGCCAGCACGCTGAGACCGTCCAGGCCGGGCAGGCTGAGGTCGAGCAGCACCACGTCGGGCACGCTGGCACGCCAGCGGTCGAGCGCGCGCGCGCCGTCTGCGCAGACCACGACCTGCATGCCACGGCGCTCGAAGCTGCGCTGCAGCGTCGTGCGCATGGCGGCGTTGTCCTCGACGATCAGCAGCTTCATGGGTGCCGCGCATTATCGACACCACAGCCACGGGCGACCCCGCGGCTTGGTGAATCCCCGGGGGTCGCCGACAGCCAATTGACAGCCGGCGCCGCCATCATCCGCAGACACGTTCAACCCCTGCAGGAGACCCATCCATGCGTCGCGACACCTTCCTCAAGAGCCTGGCTGCCCTGGCCGCCACCGGCGCATTGCCGCTCACGGCGCAAGCCGCCGCCAATCTGAAGATGATGATCCCGGCCAACCCGGGCGGCGGCTGGGACACCACCGGCCGCGCACTGGGCAAGGCGCTGCAAGAGTCCGGCGTGGCCGCCTCGGTGCAGTTCGAGAACAAGGGCGGCGCTGCCGGCGCCATCGGCCTGGCGCAGTTCGTCAATGCCGCCAAGGGCGACGGCAACTCGATGATGGTGATGGGCGCCGTGATGCTGGGCGGCATCATCACCGGCAAGCCGCCGGTCAGCGTGACGCAGGCCACGCCGCTGGCCCGCCTGACCAGCGAATACAACGTCTTCGTGGTGCCCGAGGCCTCGCCGCTCAAGACCATGAAGGACGTCGTCGAGCAGATGAAGAAAGACCCCGGCAGCGTCAAGTGGGGTGGCGGCTCGCGCGGCTCCACCGAGCACATTGCTGCGGCCATGCTGGCGCGCGAGGTCGGTGTTGACGCCACCAAGATCAACTACGTGCCCTTCCGCGGCGGCGGCGAGGCCACGGCCGCCATCCTGGGTGGCAACGTCACGGTGGGCGGCAGCGGCTACAGCGAATTCCAGCAGTACATCGAGAGCGGCAAGATGCGCGCCATCGCCGTCACCTCGGCGGTTCGGCTCAAGGGCATCAACATCCCGACCATGAAGGAGCAGGGCTTCAACGTCGAGATCGGCAACTGGCGCGGCGTGTATGGCGCGCCGGGCATCACGCCAGAGCAGCGCAAGGCGCTCATCGACATGATCGTCAAGGCCACCAAGACCAAGGCCTGGGCCGAGTCGCTGGAGAAGAACAACTGGACACCGGCGCTGCAAACCGGCAAGGAGTTCGAAGACTTCGTCGACCGCGAATTTGCCAGCCTGCGCGCCACCATGGTCAAGGCCGGCATGGTGTAAACGCGCAAGCGGCCTGGCTCACGCCGGGCCGACACTGCCGTTTGCGGGGGCCTCGTGCCCCCGCGCTTGTTTCAAGCTTGGAGTCCGATGACATGGCAGATTCCGTGGCCGCGGTGCGGCATCAAACCCTTATTGGCGCGGGGGCCTTGGTCCTCGGCGCGCTGATGGCCTTTGGCGCCACTGGCATCTCTGCCGAGGCCGGCTACGCGGGCGTCGGCCCCAACTTCCTGCCTTGGGTCGTGGCCGTGGTGCTGATGCTGTGCGGCGCGCTGCTCATCTATGAGGCGCGCAGCGGCGGCTACCGCGAGATCGAAGAGGCCTCGGGTGCGGCCCGCGGCGACTGGACGGCGCTGGCCTGGGTCGCCAGCGGTGTGGCAGCCAACGCGGCGCTCATCACCACCCTCGGCTTCATCATCAGCTGCACGCTGTGCTTCATGCTCGCCGTGCGCGGCCTGCGTCACGCCGAGGGCAAGCCGCACGGCGGGGCGCGCGGTCTCGTGATCGACGCCGTGACCGGTTTTCTGATCGCCGCGCCGGCCTTCTGGCTGTTCACCAAGCTGCTGGCGATCAACCTGCCCGGCCTGACATCGACCGGATGGCTATGAACCCCCGAGCTCACATTCGTTCGCTGCCCCAAGGGACCGGAACGGGCCCCTTCGGAGCCCGTGGGGCGCATGCCTCCCTTGGGGCGGCCCGGCGGGAGGCATGATGGACGTCTGGAACCTGCTCCTCGGCGGATTCGCCACCGCCGGCACACCGATCAACCTGCTGTGGGCGCTGGCTGGCTGCGCGCTGGGCACCGCCATCGGTGTGCTGCCCGGCATCGGCCCGGCGGTGACGGTGGCGATGCTGCTGCCCATCACCTCGCAGGTCGAGCCCACGGCATCGATGATCTTCTTCGCCGGCATCTACTACGGCGCCATGTACGGCGGCAGCACGACCTCAATCCTGCTCAACACGCCGGGCGAGACCGGCACCATGGTGACTGCGCTCGAAGGCTTCAAGATGGCCAAGAACGGCCGCGCCGGCGCGGCGCTGGCCACATCGGCTATCGGCTCCTTCGTGGCCGGCACCATCGCCACCGTGCTGGTGACGCTGTTCGCGCCGCTGGTGGCCACGCACGCCGTGAAGCTGGGGCCGCCCGAGTACTTCATGCTCATGCTGCTGGCCTTCACCACCGTGAGCGCGGTGCTGGGCAAGAGCACGCTGCGCGGCATGACGGCCCTCTTCATCGGCCTGGCCATCGGCCTGGTGGGCCTGGACCAGATCACGGCCCAGGTGCGCTACACCGGCGGCGTGCCCGAGTTCATGGACGGCATCGAGGTCGTGCTGGTCGCCGTGGGTCTGTTCGCGGTGGGCGAGTGCCTGTACACCGCGCTCTACGAGGGCCGCGTGCAGCAGCAGCTCAACCGCATGGGCAGCGTGCACATGACGCGCACCGAGTGGCGCCGCTCGTGGCCAGCGTGGCTGCGCGGCACGGCGATCGGTTTTCCGTTCGGCACGATTCCCGCCGGCGGCAGCGAGATTCCGACGTTCCTCAGCTACGCCACCGAGAAGAAGCTGTCGCCGCACAAGCAGGAGTTCGCGACGACGGGCGCCATCGAAGGCGTGGCGGGGCCCGAAGCGGCGAACAACGCTGCCGTCACGGCGACCTTGATTCCGTTGTTGACGCTGGGCATTCCGACCTCGAACACGACGGCGATTCTGCTCGGCGCGTTCCAAAACTATGGCATCCAGCCGGGGCCGCAGTTGTTCGACAAGAACTCAGGCCTGGTGTGGGCGCTGATCGCGTCGCTCTACATCGGCAACGTGATGCTGTTGATCCTGAACCTGC
>JANPMR010000166.1:0-4590 GCA_031427055.1 Rubrivivax sp. | reverse complement strand
CTGATCGACAGCAGCCCGCGCCAACCTTGCTCGGCCATGTCGGTGCTCTGCGGCAGCAGCGCGGTCTGGTAGTTGACATCCAGCATGCGCGCGGTGTTCTCGGCCCGCTCCATGTAGCGCGCCATCCAGAACAGGTGGTCTGCGGTTCTAGAGAGCATTTCCAGCCTCCGTCAGGCCGAGAACACCGCCGCGCGCTGGCGCGCGCCGCGGTGCTTTGGCTTCGCCACAAGCGCTTCGCGCTTGACCGGCCCGCTCCATGTAGCGCGCCATCCAGAACAGGTGGTCTGCGGTGCGTGACAGCATGATCAATCCTCCCCGCCATCTTCGAGAACCCAGGTGTCCTTGGTGCCGCCGCCTTGCGACGAGTTGACGACCAGCGAGCCTTCTTTCAGCGCCACGCGGGTCAGGCCGCCGGGCACCGTTTGCACGCCGCGGCCCGAGCTCAGCACGTAGGGCCGCAGGTCGATGTGGCGCGGCGCGATGCCGGCGTCGACATAGGTCGGGCAGGTCGACAGCGACAGCGTCGGCTGGGCGATGTAGTTGGTCGGATTGGCCTTCACGACTTCGGCGAATTCGGCGATCTCGGCCTTCGTCGCCGCCGGGCCGACCAGCATGCCGTAGCCACCGGCGCCATGCACCTCCTTCACCACCAGTTCGTGCATGTGGTCGAGCACATACAGCAGGTCGTCGGCCTCGCGGCACAGGTAGGTCGGCACGTTGTTCAGGATGGGCTTTTCGCCCAGGTAGAACTCGATCATCTTGGGCACGTAGGGATAGATGCTCTTGTCGTCGGCGATGCCGGTGCCCACGGCATTGCTGAGCGTGATGTTGCCGGCACGGTAGACGTCGAGCAGGCCGGCACAGCCCAGCGTGCTGTCTTTGCGGAAGGCTGCGGGATCGAGAAAGTCGTCGTCGACGCGGCGGTAGATCACGTCCACGCGCTTGGGGCCTTGCGTGGTGCGCATGTAGACGAAGCCGCCGCGCACGACGAGATCCTGGCCCTCGACCAGCTCCACGCCCATCTGCTGCGCCAGGAAGGCGTGCTCGAAGTAGGCGCTGTTGTACATGCCGGGGCTCAGCACCACGACCGTGGGCTCGTTGACGCCGGCCGGCGCCACGGCGCGCAGGGTGTCGAGCAGCAGGTCGGGGTAGTGCGCCACGGGCGCGACGCGGTGGATGGCAAACAGCTCTGGGAACAGCCGCATCATCATCTTGCGGTTCTCGAGCATGTAGCTCACGCCACTGGGCACGCGCAGGTTGTCTTCGAGCACGTAGTAGTGGCCGCTGCCGTCTGGATGCCCGGCGCGCACGATGTCGATGCCCGAGATGTGCGAGTAGATGCCGCCCGGCACGTCCACGCCCATCATCTCGGGGCGAAACTGCGAGTTCTGCAGCACCTGTTCGGTGGGCACGATGCCGGCCTTGAGGATCTCTTGGCCGTGGTAGACGTCGTGGATGAAGCGGTTGAGCGCCGTCACGCGCTGGCGCAGGCCGGCCTCCATCACCGTCCACTCCTGGCGCGGGATGACGCGCGGGATCAGGTCGAAAGGAATCAAGCGCTCGGTGCCCGAATTTCCACCATTTGCGTCTTCGTCCTTCGCGCCGTAGACGGCGAAGGTGATGCCGACACGGCGGAAGATCAGCTCGGCCTCGGCGCGGCGCGACTGCATGGTCTCGGGCGGCTGGCGTTTGAGCCATTCGTCGTAGACGCGGTAGTGGTCGCGCACCCCATCGCCTGCGGCCAGCATTTCGTCGAAGGGCGTCTTCATCGTCAGGGTGTCCTTGCGGTGATATCTAGCAACTCGCGGGCGCGGCAAGGGCGGCGTGGGTGCCGAGGGTGATGACGGGGCTGAGGCCGACGCCCACGGTCAGGGTGTGGCGGCCGCCACCACGGATGACGCCCCGCAACGGCGTGACGTCGCCAAAGTCGCGCCCCACGGCCACGCGCACATGGCCGCTGCCGGGCACGACGTTGTTGGTGGGGTCGAGGTCCAGCCAGCCTGCGCCCAGCCCGCTGTCGGGCACGCCCGGCGTGCCGGGGCACCACACCTGCACCCAGGCGTGCGACGCATCGGCGCCCTGCATCGTCGCGCCACCCTCGGGCGCCTGGGTGAGCAGGTAGCCGCTGACATAGCGCGCCGGCACGCCAAACATGCGCAGCATGCCGGTCATCAGGTGGGCGAAATCCTGGCACACGCCGCGCCCTTGTTCGAGCACGCGCGTCAAGGGCGTGTCGATGTCGGTGCTGCGGCTTTCGTAGCGAAATGCGGTGTGCACGCGCTGCATGAGGGCGATGGCCAACTCGGCCAGCGGACGGCCCGGCGTGAACAGCGGCGCGGCAAAGTCGCGCAGCTCGCGCAGCCGCGGCACGTAGGGTGATGGCTGGGCAAATTCGACCTGCGGCACAAAGGCGGCTCCGGCCACATAGCGCAGCCGCGCCGCCACCTCGTCCCAGGCCGGTGACTGCTGCGGCTGCAGCGCCGCAAAGCGCGCCGCCACGCGCACGCGGCTGCTGGCGTGCACGCGCAGCCGGTGGTGGGGTTGCGCCAGACTGAAGTGGCGCCGCGCGTTGCCCATGGCGTCGACGCTGTCGCGCTTTTGGCCCGGTGCGGGCTCGATGCCCAGCTCGAAGGCCAGCAACTGCTGGTGCTCATCGTGCAGCGGTTGCAGATGCGCCATGTGATGCGCCAGCGTCACCGGCGCGGTGTAGTCGTAGCGGGTCTCGTGGCTGACGTCGAGAAGCGTGTTCATACGCGCTGGTCCTGGCCCTGGGCCAAGGTGAAAAAGCGCTCGCCGATGCGGTCGGCCAGCAGCGCCGCGCTGTTGCGCAGGCTGCCGGCCAGCGTCTGCAAGGCACGCGCGATGGTGGCGTCGTCGGCGTCGCGCAGCGCCTCGAGCGTGAGGCCGGCGCCTTCGGCGGGCAGCATGTCCAGCAGCGGCTGCAGGCTCTCTGGCTGGCCCGGCAGCTTGCCGATTTCGGTGCGCAGCCGGCGCAGCACACCGGCAAAGGCGCGCGGGTTGGCGCTGTCAAAGACCAGCAGGTCGGCCAGCGCCAGCAAGTCTTCGTGGCGCTGGTAGCGGGCGCGAAAGGTGATGACGCTGTCAAAGAGCTCGAGCAGCAGGTCGATGCCCGCGGCGCTGGAGAGCGCGCCCGCGGCCACGAAGGCGTCCAGCCGCACGCTGACGCCGTTGAGGCGCTCGATCAGCCGGCCCACGGTGAGCAGCCGCCAGCCGTGATCGCGCGTCATGCGGTCGCTTTGCGCGCCGGTCACGGCCGCGAGCTGCAGCGCCAGGCGGTCCAGCGCCGGCATCACCTGCGACAGCGTGGGCAGCTCGTCGGGTGCGCACTCGAGCGCCAGCGCGAAGGCCTCGCGCATCGAGCGCAGCAAGCCCCAATGCTCGGACGACAGCCGCTCGCGCAGCGCCATGCCGGCACGCTCGAGCGCCACCAGGTTGTAGCCCACGCTGCTGGCCCCGGTTTCATCGGCCAGGCCGGCCATCACCGCGCGCTCGAAGTGATGCGCCGACTGCACGAGCGTGGGCACGCCGTGCGGTGCCAGCCCGGTGCTGACAGCCAGCGCCGAGAGCGCTTGCAGCACGGGCGGTGAGGCGTCGCTGTCGGCATCGATGAGCGCCAGCGTGGCACGCGCCAGCCGCACCAGCTGCTCGGTGCGTTCGGTGTAGCGGCCCAGCCAGAACAGGTTCTCGCCGGTGCGGCTGCTCACCGGGCGGCGGCGTTGCACGATGTCGTCGACCTGCAGGCGCTGCGGCAGCATCGAGAAGTTGTCCACCGGGCCGTCGGTCAGCACCCAGGTGTCCAGGCTGGTGCCGCCGCGCTGCATGCTGACGCTGCCGTCTTCGCGCGGCGCCACACGCGTCATGCCGCCGGGCAGCACGTGCCAGCGGCCGCCGCCGTCGGCAATGGCGTAGACCCGCACCACAGCAGGGCGCGGCGCCAGTGCACCGTCGCCCCAGATGGGGGCACGCGACACGCGCAGCCGGCCCTGCAGCGTCCAGGCATCGGGGTCGTCAGCGACTGCAGCGGCAAGCGGATCGCGCACCTGTGCGGTCCGGCCACTGCCGGGGAAAGTGCTGCGCACGAGCTTGTCGTGCAGCTGGTCGCGCGCGTCGTCCCAGGCCGCCGGCTCGCCGCACCACCAAGTGGGCAGCGACGGCAAAAGCAAGGGCTCGCCCATCAAGCGTTGCGCGATGCCGGGCATGAAGCCCTGGATGGCGGGCGACTCCAGAAACGCGCTGCCCAGCGCATTGGCCATCACCACCGTGCCGGCGCGCGACGCCTGCAGCAGGCCCGGCACGCCCAGGGCCGAGTCGGGCCGCAGCTCGAGCGGATCGCACCAGTCGTCGTCGATGCGGCGCAGCACGCCGTGCACCGCCTCGAGCCCCTCGACCGTGCGCAGGAAGAGACGCTCGCCGCGCACCGTGAGATCACCGCCCTCGACCAGCGGCAGGCCCAGGTAGCGCGCCAGGTAGGCGTGCTCGAAGTAGGTCTCGCTGTACGGGCCCGGCGTGAGCAGCACGACGCGCGGCGTCTCGCCGTCGCCGGCACGGCGCGACACCCCGCGCGCGGCC
>JANPMR010000165.1:0-16787 GCA_031427055.1 Rubrivivax sp. | reverse complement strand
CCCAAGGCCTTCGATGTCATCGTCACCGGCAACATGTTCGGCGACATCCTGTCGGACGAGGCGGCGATGCTCACCGGCAGCATCGGCATGCTGCCCAGCGCCAGCCTGGACAAGAGCAACAAGGGTCTGTATGAGCCCAGCCACGGCAGCGCGCCGGACATCGCCGGCAAGGGCGTCGCCAACCCGCTGGCTACAATCTTGTCCGCCGCCATGATGCTCCGCTTCTCGCTCAACCAACCCGCCGCCGCCGCCCGCATCGAGTCGGCGGTGCAGTCCGTGCTGTCGGCCGGCCTGCGCACCGCCGACATCTGGAGCGAAGGCACCTCGCGTGTCGGCACGCTTGCAATGGGTGATGCCGTAGTCGCGGCCCTCACTGGCAAAACCATTAGCACCAAGAGCTAGCGGCTCCCGGATCGTCTCGCCCCTGGACCCCGGCGACACGCGCCGGGCAAAGCCAAGGGGTCCGAGTCAACGGCAAAGGTGGAACAGAGATGGCACTGAACGCAAACCCCCGCGTGGGTCTGGTCGGCTGGCGCGGCATGGTTGGATCCGTGCTCATGGAGCGCATGCAGCTTGAGGGCGACTTCGCCCTCATCGAGCCGGTGTTCTTCTCCACAAGTGCCGCCGGCGGCGCGCTCCCTGCGGCCATCGCGCTGTTGGCGAAAAACGAGAGCCGCCTGCAAGACGCCCACGACATCGGCGCGCTCAAGGCCTGCGACGTCGTCATCACCTGCCAAGGCGGCGAATACACCCAGGCTGTCTATCCGCAACTGCGCGCGGCAGGCTGGAAGGGTTACTGGATCGACGCGGCCAAGACGCTGCGCATGAAAGACGACGCGGTGATCGTCCTCGACCCCGTCAACATGCCGGTGATTCAGGCCGCGCTGGCCAAGGGCGTGAAGGACTACATCGGCGGCAATTGCACCGTGAGCTGCATGCTGATGGGCGTGGGCGCGCTGTTCAAGGCCGACCTGGTGGAGTGGATGACGGCCACCACCTACCAGGCCGCCAGCGGCGGTGGCGCGCAGCACATGCGCGAGTTGCTCACGCAGTACGGCACGCTCAACGCCGCGGTGCGAGCGCTGCTCGACAACCCGGACAGCGCCATCCTGGACATCGACCGCCAGATCGCCGCCACCCAACGCGGTCTCTCGGCGCAGGAGACGAAGAACTTCATGGTGCCGCTGGGCGGCAGCCTGATCCCGTGGATCGACGCCGACCGCGGCGACGGCACGAGCCTGGAAGAGTGGAAAGGCGGCGCCGAGACCAACAAGATCCTGGGCCGCGGTGATGGCTTTGGCACCTCGGGCGCAGGCCCGGGCCTTTCGCTTCTGGCGGTGCCCATCGACAGCACCTGCGTGCGCGTCGGCGCCATGCGCTGTCACAGCCAGAGCCTGACGATCAAGCTCAGGAAAAACGTGCCGCTGACCGATGTCGAAGCCATGATCCGCAACGACAACCCGTGGGTGAGTTTCGTGCCCAACAACCGTGAGGCCACGCTGCGCGGCCTGACACCGGTGGCGGTGACCGGCACCATGAACATCGCCGTCGGCCGCGTGCGCAAGCTGGCGCTGGGCGAGCAGTACCTGGGGGCGTTCACCATCGGCGACCAATTGCTGTGGGGCGCGGCCGAGCCGTTGCGTCGCATGTTGCGCATCCTGTTGGCGCAGTGATCACTCACCACGCCGCCTGGCCCAGCGAATGCGCCGACGCATGCGGGCAGAATCGCGCTCCGGCGTCGTTGTCCAATGGCAACATCGCGGGCCGTGCCAGGAAACAAAGCATTTCGCGCAGGAACATCAGCTTCTGCGTGAGCTTGCGCTCCGATATGCTTGATACTGTTGCGATTTCCGCCGTTCAGGCGCTTGGCGTTCGTGCCGGGCGGCAGGCGGCTTGAAGAGACGGCGGCCGGCTCAACGCCAAGCGCCGTCCGACCGCGTGGGGGAAAAGCCTTGAAACATCGCTCGACAAACGCTGCGCGATTCGCGCTCAAAGCAGTGGCGCTTGCTACCGCCTGCCTGTGGGGCTCGCAAGCGGCGGCGCTGGGCCTGGGGCGGTTGACGGTGCAGTCCGCACTCGGCGAGGCCTTGCGCGCCGAGATCGAGGTCACCAGCATCACGCCCGACGAAGCCTCGTCGCTCAAGCTGCGCGTCGCGCCGCCCGAGGCCTACCGCTCGGCAGGCGTCGAGTACAACGCCGCGCTGCCCTCGGCCACCGTGCAGGTGGTGCGCCGGCCCGATGGCCGCTCGGTGCTTCGACTGTCCAGCGACCGCGCGGTGCTCGAGCCCTTCGTCGACGTCATCCTCGAAGCCACCTGGACCTCGGGCCGCCTGGTGCGTGAGTACACCCTGCTGTTCGATCCGCCGAACTCGCGTCAGGCGCAGGCCGCCGCGCCGGCCGCTGCGCCGGTGATCGCCCCGGCCGCCCCGGTTGCAGCCCCCGCCCCGTCGCCCGCGCCCGCCCCGGCCCCCGTGGCTGTGGCCGCGGCACCGGCACCGGCAGCAGCCCCGGCCGCACGCACCGCGCCAGTCAGGGCGGCGCCGGCCGATTCGCCGCGTGCGGCGCCGGCATCGAGCGGTGCCGACACGATCGAAGTGCGCGCGGGCGATTCGCTCAGCCGCGTCGCCAGCCGTGCGCAGCGCCCGGGCATTTCGCTCGACCAGATGCTGGTGTCGCTGTACCGCGCCAATCCGCAGGCCTTTATGGGCGAGAACATGAACCGGCTCAAGGCCGGCGCCGTGCTCACCGTGCCGGCGGGTGACGATGCCGCAAAGGTCAGCAGCCAGGAAGCGCGCGAGATCATCGTCGCGCAGAGCGCCGACTTTGCCGCCTACCGCCAGCGCCTGGCTTCGGGCGCCGCCCCGGCGACCGAGGCCGCCCCCGCGCGCCAGGCTACCGGCAAGGTGCAGACGCAGGTCGATGATCGCAAGCAGGCCGCCGCGACGACGCCCGACAAGCTGACGCTGTCGCAGGGCGGCGTCAAGGCCTCCGCGCCCGAAGCCAAGGCGTCCAAGGACGCGCAGAAGAAGGACGAAGGCACGCGCGTTGCCGAACTGGCGCGCAACGTCGCCGAACTGAAGAAGCTCCAGGAGGCCTCGGCGCCCAAGTCGGCACCGGTGCCGGCGGCAGCGCCCGCCCCCGTGGCCAAGCCAGCGCCCGCGCCGGCTGCGGCGCCGGTTGTTGCACCGCCTCCTCCGGCACCCGCGCCGGCACCCGTGGCCGTCGTGCCAGCACCGGCACCGGCGCCCGCGCCGCCGACGCCGACCGTCGCCGCGCCTGTGCTCGCAGCGTCGGTGGCCGCGCCCAAGAAGGTCGCTGCCACGCCAGCGCCGCAAGAACCGGGCATGCTCGATTCGCTGCTCGACAACTCACTCATGTTGCCAGCCGCTGGTGTGCTGGTGGCGTTGCTGGGTGGCCTGGGCCTTTACCGCCTGCGAGGTCGGCTGCGCAAGCCGGCCGGCGAGACATCCTTCCTCGAGAGCCGCCTGCAGCCCGATTCATTCTTTGGCGCCAGCGGCGGGCAGCGCGTCGACACCCGCGAGGCTGCCAGCAGCACCAGCGGCAACTCGTCGTCGATGAGCTATTCGCTGTCGCAACTCGACGCCATCGGCGATGTCGACCCGGTGGCCGAAGCCGACGTCTACCTGGCCTATGGCCGTGACCTCCAGGCCGAAGAAATCCTGAAGGAAGCGATGCGCTCGACGCCCGAGCGCATGGCCATCCGCTCCAAGCTGCTCGAGGTTTACGCGAAGCGGCGCGACACCAAGGGCTTCGAGCTGCTCGCGTCGCAGATGTTCAACCTCACCCGCGGTGAGGGTGAGGACTGGAGCAGCGCGCAGGCCCTGGGCCGGTCTATCGACCCGGAGAACCCCCTGTACCAGCCGGGCGGCCACCCGGACGAAGTGCGCGGCAGCGCCGGCCAGGTCATTGAGCCGCTGGGCGCGTCGACCGTGCCCTACACCGCGCCAGTCTCGGCGCCGGCCTTCCAGCCGGCCACCGATGCCACGCTGGACGACGGCGACATTGATCTCGATCTCGATCTTGACCTTGGCATGGGCGACGGCCCGGTGCCGCTGACCGAAGCGACGCAACCGTTCACCACCGATGTCGACTTCGGCTCCGACGCCACGGTCGAGTTCAAACTCGATGCCAACCCCGGCACGATTCCGGTCAAGCGGCCCTCGACTCAATCGCTGGCCGAGGTACCGCCCACCGTGGCGATGCCGCGCAAGCCGATAGATGACGGCCTGGACTTCGACCTGGGCGACATGACGATCCCCAACCCGACGCCGCAGGCGCCAGCACCCTCGCCGGCGCCAGAGGCGTCGATCGACTTCGGCGACTTCTCCATCGGCGGCAGCGACGCGCCGCCCGAGCCGGCCCCGGCCGATAGCGACCCGCTGGCGCGCAAGCTCGAGCTGGCCGAGGAGTTCCGTCAGATCGGTGACATGGAAGGTGCTCGCGACCTGCTCGAGGAAGTCGTGGCCAAGGCCGAAGGCTCGCTCAGGACCAAGGCGCAGGGCATGCTGGATCAGCTTGGGTAGATGAGGCTCGCGCTGGGCGTGAGCTACCGCGGCCAGGCCTATCACGGCTGGCAGTCGCAGGCCGACGGCCAGACCGTCCAAGACAAGCTCGAGGCGGCGCTCGCGGCCTTTGCTGTGCAGCCGATCGTCACGGTGTGCGCCGGCCGCACCGATTCGGGTGTGCATGGCATCAACCAGGTCGTGCATCTGGACACGACTGTCGACCGTGATCTCTCGTCCTGGGTGCGCGGTACCAATCGCTACCTGCCCGCGGACATCGCGGTGCAGTGGTGTCGTGCGGTGCCGGCCGACTTCCACGCCCGCAACAGCGCACGCGGCCGGCGCTATCGCTTCATCGTGCTCGAGTCCGCTGTGCGGCCGGCGCTCGAGCAAGGTCTGGTGGGCTGGACCTACCGCCCGCTGAACCTTGATGCGATGCGCGAGGCCGCGCGCAGCCTGATCGGTGCACACGACTTCAGTTCCTTCCGCGCCGCCGACTGCCAGTCGCCGACGCCGGTGAAGACACTGCGCGCCATCGACATCGAACGCCGCGGCACCGGCGGCACTTGCTATTGGCGCTTCGACTTCGACGCCAACGCCTACTTGCAGCACATGGTGCGCAACCTGATGGGTTGCCTGCTGGCCGTGGGCAACGGCCGCCAGAGCCCGGCCTGGATGGCGCAGGTGCTGGCCGCGCGCAGCCGCGCGGTGGCCGCGCCCACGTTCCCCGCCGACGGGCTGTACTTCCTGGGGCCGTACTACGATGCCGCCTTCGGCATTCCGGCGCACGCCGCCGCCGTTGACTGGCTGCCCTGACCCCAAGTCCATGACCCGCACCCGCATCAAGATCTGCGGCCTCACGCGCGAGGCCGATGTCGACGAGGCCGTCGACGCCGGCGCCGACGCCATCGGCTTCGTGCTCTACGAGCGCAGCCCGCGCCCCGGGCCGCGGGCGCGCGCGCTCGTGCTCGCGCGCCGCGTGGCGCCAGTCGTCGCGCCGGTGCTGCTGTTCGACCACGCCAGCCCGCACGCGCTGCGCCGCGCATGCGAGGACATGCCGCAGGCGCTGCTGCAGTTTCACGGCGACGAGACGCCCGAGCAGTGCGCGGCGGCCGACCGGCCCTTCCTGCGTGCGGTGCGCATGGACGCTGCAGTCGATTTGCTAGACTGCGCGCGGCGTTACACACACGCACAAGCCCTGCTGCTCGACGCCCCCGTCGAGGGCTACGGTGGGGGCGGAAAGGTCTTCGATTGGTCACTGATTCCACCAAGCGTTCCCCTTCCGGTCGTTTTGTCTGGTGGGTTGAATCCTGCCAACGTGACCGATGGGGTGCTCAGCGTCCGGCCTTGGGCCGTTGACGTGAGCTCCGGCGTGGAGATCGGCAAGGGCCTCAAGAGCGGCCCGCTGATGCGCCGGTTCTGCAAGGCGGTGCGCGAGGCCGATGACAGGATCAACACCTGACGGCGTTCGTCCCGCGTTGCGCACCCCGAATCCGAAAGATCCCGATGCTTGACTATCAACAACCCGATGCCCGCGGGCACTTCGGGCCCTACGGCGGCACCTTTGTCTCCGAGACCCTGATCCACGCGCTGCACGAGCTCGAGGCGGCCTATGCCAGGTACCGCACCGACCCCGAGTTCATCGCCGAGTTCCAGCACGAGCTGAAGCACTTCGTGGGCCGGCCCAGCCCGATCTATCACGCGGCGCGCCTGAGCCGCGAGCTCGGTGGCGCGCAGATCCACCTCAAGCGCGAAGACCTCAACCACACCGGCGCGCACAAGGTCAACAACACCATCGGCCAGGCGCTGCTGGCGCGGCGAATGGGCAAGCCGCGCGTCATCGCCGAGACCGGTGCTGGCCAGCACGGCGTGGCCACCGCCACCATCTGCGCGCGCTACGGCATGGAGTGCGTGGTCTACATGGGCAGCGAGGACGTCAAACGGCAAAGTCCCAACGTCTATCGCATGCACCTGCTGGGCGCCAAGGTGGTGCCGGTGGAGTCCGGCAGCAAGACGCTGAAAGACGCGCTCAACGAGGCCATGCGCGACTGGGTGACGAACGTCGAAGACACCTTCTACATCATCGGCACGGTGGCCGGCCCGCACCCCTACCCGATGATGGTGCGCGACTTCCAGCGCGTCATCGGCGACGAGTGCCTGGTGCAGATGCCGGCGCAGGTGGGCCGCCAGCCCGATGCCGTGATCGCCTGCGTGGGCGGCGGCAGCAACGCGATGGGCATGTTCTACCCCTACATCCCGCACGGGGGCACGCGCTTGATTGGCGTCGAGGCGGCAGGCCTGGGGCTGGACAGCGGCAAGCACTCGGCCTCGTTGTCGGCCGGCAGCCCCGGTGTGCTGCACGGCAACCGCACCTACCTGCTGCAGGACGAGAACGGCCAGATCACCGAGACGCACAGCATCTCGGCCGGGCTGGACTACCCGGGCGTCGGTCCCGAGCATGCGTACCTGAAGGACATCGGCCGCGCCGAGTACGTGTCGATCACCGACGACGAGGCCCTCAGCGCTTTCCACCGTCTGTGCCGCACCGAGGGCATCATTCCGGCGCTGGAATCGAGCCACGCCGTGGCCTACGCGATGCAGTTGGCCCCGACGATGAAGCCCGATCAGCACCTGCTGGTCAACCTCAGTGGCCGTGGCGACAAGGACATCGGCACCGTGGCCGACTTGACTGGCGCCGACTTCTATTGCCGGCCCTCGTGCCGCGGGCAATCGGTGAAGGGCGGTGCGCAATGAGCCGCATCGCGGGCGTGATGGCCGCCCTGAAGGCGCAGGGTCGCCAGGCGCTCATTCCCTATGTCACCGCTGGCGACCCCTACGCCGACGCCACGCCCGACATCATGATCGCGCTGGCCGAGGGCGGCGCCGACATCATCGAGTTGGGCGTGCCCTTCTCCGACCCCATGGCCGACGGCCCGGTGATCCAGAAGGCCAGCGAGCGCGCCTTGGCGCGCGGCATCGGCAGCGCTCAGGTGCTGGACATGGTGCGCGGCTTTCGCCAACGCAACACCACGACACCCGTGGTGCTGATGGGCTACGCCAACCCGCTGGAGCGCTACGACCAGCGCCACGGCGCCGGCAGTTTCATCCGCGACGCGGCGGCGGCTGGCGTTGACGGGCTGCTGGTGGTCGACTACCCGCCCGAGGAATGCGAGGACTTCGCCGCGCAGCTCAAGACGGCGGGCCTCGACCTCATCTTCCTGTTGGCGCCCACGTCCACCGATCAGCGCATGAAGCAGGTGGGCCGCATCGCCAGCGGCTACGTCTACTACGTCTCGCTCAAGGGCGTGACGGGTGCGGGGCATCTGGATACCGCCGCGGTGGCCGAAATGGTGCCCCGCATCCGCGCCCATGTCAGCGTGCCGGTGGGTGTGGGTTTCGGCATCCGCGACGCCGCCACCGCGCGCGCGGTGGCCCAGGTGGCCGACGCGGTGGTGATCGGCTCGCGCCTGATCCAGATTCTGGAAACCCAGACGCGCGACAATGCGCCCCTTGCCGCGCGTGCCTTCATGGCGGAAATCCGCGCGGCCCTGGACGCGTGAGTGGCCAGTTCCGTGTTCGATGCTTGAGGAGATGGGATGAGTTGGCTCGAAAAACTGCTTCCGCCCAAGATCCAGCAGACCGACCCGGCCGAGCGCCGCGCGGTGCCCGAAGGGCTGTGGATCAAGTGCCCCGCGTGCGAGACGGTGCTCTACAAAACCGACCTCGAGCAGAACCTCAACGTTTGCCCCAAGTGCGACCACCACCATCGCATCAATGCGCGGGCGCGGCTAGACGCCTTCCTCGACCCCGAGGGCCGCTGGGAGATCGGGCAAGAAGTGATGCCGGTCGATGCGCTGAAGTTCAAGGACAGCAAGAAGTACCCGCAGCGCCTGAAGGCCGCGCTCGAAGCCACCGGCGAGACCGACGCGCTGGTGGTGGTGGGCGGCGCGGTGATGAGCGTGCCGGTGGTGGCCGCCTGCTTCGAGTTTGACTTCATGGGCGGCAGCATGGGCAGCGTGGTGGGCGAGCGCTTCGTGCGCGGCGTCGAGGCCGCTGTCGAGCAGAAGGTGCCCTTCGTCAGCTTCACGGCCACCGGCGGCGCGCGCATGCAAGAGGGCTTGCTCAGCCTGTTGCAGATGGCCAAGACCAATGCTTCGCTGACACGGCTGGCCAAGGCGCGGCTGCCTTTCATCAGCGTGCTCACCGACCCCACCATGGGCGGCGTGTCGGCCAGCTTTGCCTTCCTGGGCGATGTGGTCATCGGCGAGCCCAAGGCGCTGATCGGCTTTGCCGGCCCCCGCGTGATCGAGAACACCGTGCGCGAAAAACTCCCCGAAGGTTTCCAGCGCAGCGAATTCCTGCTCGGCACCGGCGCGCTGGACATGATCTGCGACCGCCGCCAGCTACGCCCGCGTATTGCCCGCATGCTGGCGATGCTGCAGCGCCAGAGTGCAGACGCCGTCGCTTGAAGCGCCCTTTGATCCTCACCTGGCGGGCCGTTCGCGGCCCGTTCGCATTTTGAGCACGACACCGCAGACTCTCGACGACTGGCTCGCCCACTGCGCGGCGATGCATCCCAAGACCATGGACCTGTCGCTGGAGCGCACGGCCGAGGTCGCGCGCCGGCTGGGCATCCAGTTCACGGTACCGGTGATCACGGTGGCCGGCACGAATGGCAAGGGAAGCACCTGCGCCATGCTGGAGAGCATTGCGCGACATGCCGGCTACCGCGTCGGGCTGTACCAGAAGCCCGAGCTGCTGCACTTCACCGAGCGCTGCCGCGTCGGCGGGGCGCCAGTGGCCGAAGAGGATCTGCTGCCGCAGTTTGCGGCCGTCGAACAGGCCAGGGGCGACATCACGCTCACCCAGTACGAGTTCACCACGCTGGCCATCGTGCGCCTGCTGTCGATGGCCGAGCTTGATCTCGTGATCCTCGAGGTGGGCATGGGTGGCCGCTACGACTCGGTCAACGCCTTCGACAGCGACTGCGCCGTCATCACCAGCATCGACCTCGACCACATGGAATGGCTGGGCCCGGACCGCGAGAGCATCGGCCTGGAGAAGGCGCAGATCATGCGTGCCGGCAAGCCTTGCGTGATCAGCGACCCGCTGCCGCCGGCCAGCGTGCTGGCGCACGGCCGCAGCATCGGCGCCGACCTGTGGTTGGTGGGCCGCGACTTCAAGCACAGCGGCGACCGCCAGCAGTGGGGCTGGAGCGGCCATCACGGCGGCCTCAGCCGCCGCTACCACGGCATGTCCTACCCGGCGCTGCGCGGCGCCAATCAACTGCTCAACGCCTCGGGCGCGATCGCGGCGCTGATCGCCATCCGTGATCGTCTGCCGATCAACGCCCAGGCTGTGCGCACGGGCCTGGCGATGGTGGACCTGCCGGGGCGCTTCCAGATCGTGCCCGGCCAGCCGGCGCTGGTGCTGGACGTGGCGCACAACCCGCAGGCGGTGGCGGCCCTGGCGCTCAACCTCGATGCCATGGGCTATTTCCCGCGCACCCACGCGGTGTTCGGTGCCATGCGCGACAAGGATCTGGGCGGGATCGTCAGACCGATGGCGCCGCTGGTGGACGTCTGGCACTGCTGCGCCCTGCCGCCGCCGCGTGCTGCCAGCGCCGACGAGTTGGCCGCTGTCGTGCGCGAGCACACCGCCAGCCGCATCGGCGGCGCGCCAGTGGTGCGGCTGCACGAAGGCCCGAAGCAGGCGTTGCAGGCTGCTGCGGCGGCCGCCGACCCGGCCGATAGAATCGTGGTCTTCGGCTCCTTCCACACCGTGGGCGGTGTGATGCGCGGCGGCCTGCCCCGACTGGCGGCCCCGCACCTCGGCTGACGGAGCCGTACTGCCGGCGACGCCGGCAAGCTTTCCCGCAGCCCACGAATCGCACCCTCCGCCCATGCGTCTGCCGTTCTTGCGTCCCCGCGAGCCCAAGGTCGACCGCCCCCGTGCGGCCGCAGCCACCGATGAGCCGGCCGCCATCGCCGCCGCGCGCACGCGCGCCCGGCAACGCCTGGTGGGCGCGCTGGTGCTGCTGGTCGTTGGCGTGATCGGATTCCCGATCCTGTTCGAGACGCAGCCGCGCGCCTTGCCCATGAACACGCCGATCGTCGTGCAAGGCGCCGATGCCGGGCGGCCGGCGCTCATGCCAGACGCGCCCGCCGTGCCCGTCAAGCCGGTGCCGCCACCGCCGCTGGCCGCGCGGACACTGCCGCCGTCCGACGCCGGCATCGAGGCGACGCCGCCGGCGGCTTCAGCGCCCACCGCGGCCTCAGCGTCAGCCCTTGCCTCATCGCCAGCCTTGGCGTCAGTGCCACCCATGCCAGCGGCGCCGCTGTCGTCGCCAGCCAAGCGGGCGGCATCCGCGGCGCCCGCCAGCGCGCCTTCAGCCGCCGCCAGCGAGCCGGTCAAGGGAAACCGCTTCGTGGTGCAGGTCGGTGCCTTCAGCGACGCCACCGCGCTGCGCGACGTGCGCCAGAAGGTCGAGAAGCTGGGGTTCAAGACCTACACCCAGGTCATCGAGGCCGAGGGCGTCAAGCGCACCCGCGTGCGCGTCGGGCCCTACGCCACGCGCGACGAAGCCGATGCCGCGGCCGCCAAGCTCAAGCGTGGCGGCCTGGCGCCGGCCGTGCTGGCACTTTGACGATGACCTTGCCGGCGCTGTCGTGGGTCGACTGGGCCTTGCTGGCCGTGTTGGCGCTGTCGGTGGGCATCGGCGTGGTGCGGGGTTTTGCCTTCGAGGTGCTGTCCCTGGCCGGCTGGCTGGTGGCCTGGTTTGCCGCACAGTGGGCGGCCCCGCAGGTGGCGCCGCTGCTGCCGATCGGCGTGGCCGGCTCGTCGCTCAATCTGGCGGCGTCCTTCGCGCTGGCCTTCATCGTCGCGCTGATCGCCTGGGCCCTGCTGGCGCGGCTGGTGCGCATGTTGATCCATGCCACGCCGCTGTCGATACCCGACCGGCTGCTTGGTGCCATCTTCGGCCTGCTGCGCGGCACGGTGCTGCTGCTGGCGCTGGCCACCGTCGTGGCGTTGACGCCAGCCGCACAATCGGTGGCATGGCGCGGCGCCCAGGGCGCGCGCTGGCTGAGCGCTGCGCTGCAGACGCTCAAGCCCCTCTTACCCGAGCCCGTGGCGCGCTTGATGCGTGCCTGACCAGGAACCCAACCCCATGTGCGGCATCGTCGGCGTCATCGCCAAATCGCCCGTCAACCAACTCCTGTACGACGCGCTGCTGCTGCTGCAGCACCGCGGCCAGGACGCCGCCGGCATCGTCACCATGCAGGGCACGCGCTGCTTCATGCACAAGGCGCGCGGCATGGTGCGCGACGTCTTCCGCACCCGCAACATGCGCGGCCTGCCCGGCCAGGTGGGCCTGGGGCAGGTGCGCTACCCGACGGCCGGCAACGCCTACAGCGAAGAAGAGGCCCAGCCCTTCTACGTCAACGCGCCCTACGGCATCGTGCTCGTGCACAACGGCAACCTCACCAACGCGCAGGCGCTGAAGGCCGAGTTGTTCGAGGTCGACCGCCGCCACATCAACACCGACAGCGACACCGAGGTGTTGATCAACGTGCTCGCACACGAGCTCGAACAGGTGGCGCGCGCACTGCCGCTCACGCCCGAGCACGTCTTTCGGGCCGTGGGCGCCGTGCACCGGCGCATCAAGGGCTCTTACGCGGTGATTGCACTGATCGCCGGCCAGGGCCTGCTGGCTTTTCGAGACCCCTTCGGCATCCGCCCGCTGTGCTTTGGCGAGGGCGGCGCGGGCGACGGCACCGAGGTCATGGTGGCCAGCGAGTCGGTGGCGCTCGAAGGCACGGGCCACACCCTGACGCGCGACGTGGCGCCCGGCGAAGCGATCTTCATCGACCTCGAAGGCCGCGTTCACACGCACCAGTGCGCCGAACATCCGCAGCTCTTCCCGTGCATGTTCGAGTACGTCTACTTGGCGCGGCCCGACTCGGTGCTGGACGGCATCTCGGTCTACCAGGCGCGGCTCAACCTGGGCGAAACGCTGGCCCAGCGCGTCATCTCGACACTGCCGCCGAGCGAGATCGACGTCGTGATCCCGATCCCCGAATCGAGCCGCCCCAGCGCCATGCAGCTAGCGCATCGCCTGGGCAAGCCTTACCGCGAGGGCTTCGTGAAGAACCGCTATGTCGGCCGCACCTTCATCATGCCCGGGCAGAGCGTGCGCAAGAAGAGCGTGCGCCAGAAGCTCAACGCCATCGGCGTGGAATTCAAGGGCCGCAACGTGCTGCTGGTGGACGACAGCATCGTGCGTGGCACCACCAGCAAAGAGATCGTGCAGATGGCGCGCGAGGCCGGCGCGCGCAAGGTCTACATGGCCAGCGCGGCGCCGCCGGTGCGCTACCCCAACATCTACGGCATCGACATGCCGACCAAGGAAGAGCTGATCGCGCACGATCGCGACAACGAGGCGATCCGTGTCTTCATCGGCGCCGATCAGCTGATCTACCAGGATGTGGATGCGATGAAGCGCGTTGTCGGGGCCCTCAACCCGCGGGTTGCCGGCTTCGAAGCGAGCTGTTTCGATGGCCACTACATCACGGGCGACGTCAGCGCTAGCGAATTCGCCACCCTGCAGGCGCAGCGCCGCCTGCAGTTTGACGACGAGCAGGAAGCCGAGCATGGCAACCGCTCGCGGCTGGCGCTGCAAGGGGCCGAGGAGGGCGCATGATTGCCAAGGTCGATCTGCCGGCCGATGCGCGGCTGGATACGCTGGCCGTGCGCGAAGGCCTGCCACCATCGCAATACGGCGAGAACTCCGAGGCGCTGTACCTCACCAGCTCTTTTGTTCACCCCGACGCCGCCACTGCTGCGCGGCGCTTCGCCAACGAAGAAGAGGCGGTCGTGTACCGCCGCTTCTCCAACCCCACCGTGACGATGATGGAGCGCCGGCTGGCGGCGCTGGAGGGCACCACCGGCTGCATCGCCACCGCCAGCGGCATGGCGGCCATCCTCATCACCATCCTGTCGCTGCTGAAGTCGGGCGACCACGTGGTTTGTTCGCAAGGCGTGTTCGGCTCGACGATCAAGCTGTTCCAGGACTTCGCGAAGTTCGGCATTGAGACCAGCTTCGTCTCGCAGACCGACGCCACTGAATGGCGCGCCGCGATGCAGCCGAACACCAAGCTGCTGTTTGCCGAGACGCCGAACAACCCGCTTACCGAGGTCTGCGACATCGCCGCGCTGGCCGAGATCGCGCACGCGCGCGGCGCCTTGCTGCTGGTCGACAACTGCTTCTGCAGCCCCGCCTTGCAACAGCCGGTGAAGTTTGGCGCCGATCTGGTGATGCACTCGGGCACCAAGTTTCTCGACGGCCAGGGGCGCGTGATTGCCGGCGCGCTGTGCGGCCCCGCCGAGCTCATCGACGCGAAGTTTGTGCCCACGATGCGCAGCGCGGGCATGACGCTGTCGCCCTTCAACGCCTGGGTCGTGTTGAAGGGCATGGAGACCTTGTCGATCCGCCTCAAGGCACAGAGCGAGCGTGCGCTGCAACTGGCGCAGTGGCTCGAGGCGCAGCCTGCTGTGGAGCGCGTCTATTACCCGGGCCTGCCGTCGCATCCGCAGCACGCACTGGCCATGGCGCAGCAGTCGGGCTCGGGCGGAGCGGTGGTGTCGTTCATCGTGCGCGGCGAGCGTGCGGGCGCATTCCAGGTCATCGACGCCACGCGCATCTGCAGCATCACGGCCAACCTGGGCGACACCAAGACCACCATCACGCACCCGGCCAGCACCTCGCACGGCAGGCTCTCCGAAGCGCAGCGCCAGGCCGCCGGAATCGTGCAGGGTGTGATCCGCGTGGCGATGGGGCTGGACGATGTCGAGGACATCAAGGCGGATCTCGCGCGCGGACTGGGCGCGCTCGCATGACGACGCCTGTCCGCACCCGCATCGCGCCGTCACCCACGGGCTATCTGCACCTGGGCACAGCGCGCACCGCGCTGTACAGCTGGGCCTACGCGCGCCATCACGGCGGGCAGTTCGTGCTGCGCATCGAAGACACCGACGTCGCGCGCTCGACACCCGACGCGGTGGCGCAGATCCTGGCCGCCATGCAGTGGCTGGGCCTGGCCTACGATGAAGGCCCGGTCTACCAGATGCAGCGCCTGGTGCGCTACCACGCGGTGGCCGAGCAGATGATCGCCGCCGGCACGGCTTACCACTGCTACGCGACGCCTGAGGAGCTCGACGCCATGCGCGAGGCGCAGCGCGCACGCGGCGAGAAGACCCGCTATGACGGCCGTTGGCGGCCCGCGCCGGGCAAGACCATGCCGGCGCCGCCGGCCGGCGTGAGCCCCGTGGTGCGCTTCGCCAACCCGCAAGACGGCGTGGTGAGCTGGGACGACCTGGTCAAGGGCCCGATCAGCATTCGCAACCACGAGATCGATGACTTGATCATCCTGCGCCCGCCCGCCGTGGGCGCGCCGCAGGGCGCGCTGGGCGTGCCGACCTACAACTTTGCCGTCGTCGTCGACGACTGGGACATGGCCATCACGCATGTGTTTCGCGGCGACGAGCACATCAACAACACGCCCTGGCAGATCAACATCTTTCGCGCTCTGGGCGTGCCCTTGCCGCTGTTTGGTCACTGCCCGATCATCCTGGGCGACGATGGCCAGAAGCTGAGCAAGCGGCGTGGCGCGGTCAGTGTCACGGCGTACCAGGACGCCGGCTACCTGCCCGAGGCCATGCTCAACTACCTGGCACGCCTGGGCTGGAGCCACGGCGACGAAGAGCTCTTCACGAGCCAGCAGATGGTGCAGTGGTTTGACGGCAGCCACCTCGCCAAGAGCCCGGCGCAGTGGGATCCGGCCAAGCTGGCTTGGGTCAACGCGCACTACATGAAGCTGGCCGACGACGCGCGCCTGGCGGCGCTGGTGGCGGCGCAGCTGGCCAGCCGTGGCGTGGCGGCGGCCGACCTCGAACTGCTGGCGCGCGCGGCCGCCTTGTTCAAGGACCGCTGCAACACCGTGGTGGAGTTGGCCGACTGGACCGAGATGATCTTCGTGCCCGTCGCGGCCTCGCCCGCCGATCTCGCCGCGCACGTCAGCGACGCCGTGCTGCCGGCGCTGCGCAGCCTGCGTGAGCGGCTGGCCAGCGTGGCCTGGGACAAGGCCGGCATCGCCGCGGCCCTGAAGGAGACACTGACCGCGCACCAGATCAAGATGCCGCAACTGGCGCCTGCGCTGCGTGTGCTGGTCTGCGGCCGCACGCAAACGCCGTCGATCGACGCCGTGCTGGCGCTCTTCTCCCGCCAGGCCGTCTTGGCTTGCTTGCAGCACATTTGAGCCTTGAGCTATACTCACAGGCTCGCTTGAACAGCGCCGAAATCATGTCCGGCTGAAGGCAACTTCAGCCGATCTGAACGGGGGTATAGCTCAGCTGGGAGAGCGCTTGCATGGCATGCAAGAGGTCAGCGGTTCGATCCCGCTTACCTCCACCAATCAAGCGCTGTTCAAGAGAAGAAGAAACAGTTCAAGGTCCCCTTCGTCTAGAGGCCTAGGACACCACCCTTTCACGGTGGCTACAGGGGTTCGAATCCCCTAGGGGACGCCAGCGCAAGCCGGCATGGAGTGGTAGTTCAGTTGGTTAGAATACCGGCCTGTCACGCCGGGGGTCGCGGGTTCGAGCCCCGTCCACTCCGCCAACCATTTCAAAGCCACCTGCGAAGGTGGCTTTCTTCTTGAAGAGGCCCGCGTGGCGCGGGCTTCCGCCGGGTCTGCTTTTCTCCGCTGCCCGCGCTGGCGCACGTTGGAGCCCCCTGCGGCCGGCTTTCTCTGATTCAAAGATGGTGAACCTCTCTGTTAGGTTGCCCGCTAATCGCCGGGGTTCGGCGATTCGAGTCACTTTCGCTCCGCCAAGCATCCGCGCAATTTCTGTGACTTTTTCTTCCCCCTCTAATATTACCAATGTTGATTCAGCAGTTGTGGTAGTGGATTTTCCATCGAGCAATTCTCCACCGACCAACTTTTCGCTGACTAATTTCATCTTCCCAAAATTTCTGATAAGAAAATTTGATTTGAAATTTGTTTTTGATTGCATGAAGTATTCCGTATAAATTTTCTGTGCCTTGCGGTCTGCGTTTTTCCAAATGAATAAACGGTGTCAGGTCTTGTGCAAGGTTTAGAGAATTGAACATATCAAACGCTTCAATCATTCTCTGGAAATTCATGTTCTCCATTTCGCTTTGCGAAATAAAATATCCTTTACTCTTTGTTGAATACTCAATGTCAATTC
>JANPMR010000164.1:0-9507 GCA_031427055.1 Rubrivivax sp. | reverse complement strand
GCGGCCATCGCGCTCACGCTGGGCATGGCCATCGACGCCAACGTGCTCATCAACGAACGGGTGCGCGAAGAGCTGCGCGAGGGCATGCCGCCGCAGCAGGCCATCCACAAGGGCTACGAGATGGCCTGGGGCACGATCCTGGACTCCAACGTCACCACGCTGATCGCCGGCCTGGCGCTGCTGACCTTTGGCTCGGGCCCGGTGCGCGGTTTCGCGGTTGTGCACTGCCTGGGCATCCTGACCTCGATGTTCTCGGCCGTGGTGTTTTCGCGCGGGCTGGTCAACCTTTGGTACGGGCGCCAGAAGCGCCTCAAGGGCGTGTCGATCGGCCAGATCTGGCGGCCCGATGGCGCCAAGCCACCCGCCGCTGACGTGCAGGCCTGAGGGAGCACAACATGGAATTCTTCCGCATCAAGAAAGACATCCCGTTCATGCGCCACGTGCTGGCGTTCAACGTGGTCTCGTTCGTTACCTTCGGGCTGGCCGTGTTCTTTCTGCTCTCGCGCGGGCTGCACCTGAGCATCGAGTTCACGGGCGGCACGCTGATCGAGGTGCAGTACGCGCAGTCGGCCGACATCAACCGCACCCGCGAGACCGTCGAGCGCATGGGCTTTGGCGAGGTGCAGGTGCAAAAGTTTGGCACCTCGCGCGACGTGCTGATCCGCCTGCCGGTGCGCGGCAAGGATGGCGCCGGTGAGGTCAAGCAGGCCGAGATCTCCGGCCGCGTCTTCGACGCCCTGTGCAAGGCCGAGGGCGGCACCGCCGGCACCAAGCAGTACGTCACGCCGCAGGGCGAGCAAGTCAGCCGCCCCTCGTGCACGGCGGCCGACGCCAAAGAGCCGATGACGCTGACCCGCACCGAGTTTGTGGGTCCCAGCGTGGGCGCCGAGCTTTACGAGAACGGCGCCTGGGCGCTGGGCGTCACCATCCTGGGCATCATGGCCTACTTGGCGGTGCGCTTCGAGTGGAAGTTTGCCGTCGCCGGCATCGTGGCCAACCTGCACGACGTGATCATCATCCTGGGCTTCTTTGCCTTCTTCCAGTGGGAGTTTTCGCTGGCGGTGCTGGCGGCCATCCTGGCGGTGCTGGGCTATTCGGTGAACGAGTCGGTGGTCATCTTCGACCGGATTCGCGAGGCCTTTCGCAGGTTTCGCAAGCTGACGACGATGCAGATCATCGACCACGCCATCACCAGCACCACCAGCCGCACCATCATCACCCACGGCAGCACGCAGATGATGGTGCTGAGCATGCTGATCTTTGGCGGCCCGACGCTGCACTACTTTGCCGTGGCGCTGACCATCGGCATCCTGTTCGGCATCTACTCGTCGATCTTCGTCGCCGCCGGCATCGTGATGTGGCTGGGCGTCAAGCGCGACGATCTCGTCAAAGTAGGGGGCAAGGACACCGATCCCAACGACCCGAACGCCGGGGCCGTGGTGTAGAGTGAGCCGGCCCCCCACCAGAGCCCACCCGCAGCACCCCTTCTGACATGGCCACCCGCGCCTCGCCCGACTCCATTGCCGGACAGGCGCGCAGGCTCTACGTCGAAGAGCTGGTCAAGGGGCTGACGCACGTCGTCCAGGTGGTGCTCGACAGCGCCAAGGCACTGCTCGACAAGCCCTCAGAGCATCAGCTGTTCCAGCGTCGGCGCACCCTGGTCAACGGCCTGATGACCGGCGCGCAGGCCTGGCACCGCGGCATCGTGATGGGGCTGCGGCAAGTGCTGCAGCAAGGCGTGGCCAGCACCCGCATGGGCGATCTGGCCGGGCCCAGCGGCCCGCGCGACACCCTGACTTTGGTGGCCGACGACACCATCGAGCTCGAGATCGTCACCTCGCGCCTGGCGCTGGCGATGATGGATCGCGCCTCGTGGGAGTTTTCTGATCTGCGCTCGCGCGTCGCGCACCTCGAGACCCGCAACGAGCTCGACCCCCACGACATGCTGCGCGCGCACGTGCTGGCGCGCATCGTCTTCGACGCCTGGCGCGCCGCCGGTCTCGACCTGGACGGCTGGCGCGAGATGCAGACCGTGCTGCACGACGAGCTCGCGCTGCTGGTCGAAGAGGCCTATCACGAGGCCAACCGCTGGCTGATCGCGCAAGACGTGCTGCCCGAGGTCGACCTGCGGCCCTTCATCCGGCGCCAGAAGACCAACCTGGGCAGCGGCCAGGGCTGGCAGTCCAGCGGCAGTGGGACGTCTGGCAGCGGCTCGGGCGGTGAAAGCGACGGCGGCCGAGGCGGCCGAGGCGGCCGCGACGGGCCGCCCTCGGTGTACGACAGCCCGGTACACACGGGCTCTGCGCCGGTTGGCCGCTTCGGCAATTGGGCGCCCGGCAGCGAAGGCGATCGCGGCGGCGTCGGCGAAGAAACGCGCATGATGACCCGCAGCACGCCGCTGGCGCGCAGCCGCGAACACGCCGAAGCTGTGCTGGGCCGCCTGAACCGCCTGATCGGCCGCCATGTGCCCGCCTTCGCGCCCAGCACCCGCGCCGGCGAGTTGCCGCGGGCTGCGGCGCCGATGTCGCCAGGGCTGGCGCGCGCCATCGACAGCGCCGAGCAGGGCCTGCGCCAGCGCTTGTCGCCGGGCGGTGGCGGCGGCGGCCGCGCCGACCAGATGGTGACCACGCCGGTGATGCTCGAAGAGCTGCACCAGCGCAAACAGGCGCTCAAGAAAGCGGCGGCCAGCCCCGAAGAACGCGCCACCATCGAAATCGTGGCGCTGCTGTTCCAGAGCATCCTCACCGAAGACCGCATCCCGGCCGCCGTGCGCGTGTGGTTTGCGCGTTTGCAGATGCCGGTGCTGCGCGTGGCCGTCAGCGAGCCCGATTTCTTCGCCACCATCGACCACCCGGCGCGCCGCCTGATCGACCGCATGGGCGCCTGCGTGATGGGCTTCGACGGTGTCGGCACGGTGGGCGAGGCGCTCGAGAAAGAGATCAAGCGCGTGGTGCAGGTTGTCGAGGCCTACCCCGACACCGGCCGGCGCGTTTTCCAGACCGTGCTGATCGAGTACGAGAAGTTTCTCGAGCACTACTTCAGCACCGCGAATGAGGCCACCAAGCGCGGCGTCTCGCTGGCCCAGCAGGTCGAGCAGCGCGAGACCATGGCCATCCAGTACACCATCGAGCTGCGCAAGATGCTCAACGAGGTGCCGGTGCAAGAAGGCGTGCGCCAGTTCTTGTTCCACGTCTGGGCCGATGTGCTGGCCACCACCGCGGTGCGCTATGGCGGCCAGGGCGACCAGACCAAGGTCATGAAGCGCGCCGCGGCCGACTTGATCTGGAGCGCCAGCGCCAAGGTCACGCGCGAAGAACGCGCCGAGGTCATCCGCCGCCTGCCGCAATTGCTGAAGTCGCTGCGCGAAGGCATGTTCTCGGCCGGCATGGACGCCGCCAAGCAAGACGAGCACATCCAGCAGCTCAACAACTCGCTCGCCGCGGCCTTCACCGCCAAGGCCGCGGTGATCCCGGACGAGCGCCTGCGCGAACTGATGGAGCGCCTGGAGACGCTGGAAGAACTGTTGCCCGACGCGGCCGACGTCGAGGTCGACGAGTCGATGGTGCTGGACCTGTCGGGCCACCGCAATTCAGAGCTCGAAGTGGTGCTCGAAGGCGGCTCGATGCCGACGCCGGCCATGCTGGCCTGGGCGCGCGAGCTGCAGGTGGGCAGCTGGTACATGCTGGATCGCGGCGGCCACTCCGAGCCCGTGCAGCTGGCCTGGCACGGCCTGCGCAAACAGCTCTCGCTGTTCGTCACCCCGCAGGGCCGCTGCGTGCTGTTCCAGCAGCACCGGCTGGCGTCGTATCTGCAGGCCGGGCTGCTGCTGCCGGCCCAGGACGAGGCGCTGACCGTGCGCGCCACGCGCAGTGCGCTGGCCAAGCTCGACGTGGATGCGTCTCGTCTGCTGAACTGAACCCTGCGCCGCAGCGCGGCGTCAGTGGATGACGCGGTCTTCGGAGTCGACGAAAAGCTCGTCGAGGATCAGCGCGTCGGGCTCTTCGCCCAGGCTCCAGAAGACCATCAGCACGATGATCTTGAGGTCTTCCAGGTCGATCGGCCCGGCGCCGACGGCCAGCGCGCGGTCGATCACCATTTCGCGCATCGGGGCGGGCATCACGCCGGCTGATTCGAGAAACATGATGAAGCCGATCGACTGCTCACCCAGGATCTCGTGCTCGGCGTCGGTGTAGACGCGCATGCTCTCGGGAATGGGGCTGCCGGTGACGGATTCGGCGCTGGTGGCCAAGCCGTCGAGCCAGCGCAGCGCGTCCTGGATCTCGTCGTTATCGAAGCCCACGGCCGAGAGTTTGCGGCTGAGCTGCTTGGGCTCAGGGCAGGCGTCGGGGCGCCAGTAGTTCTCGTAGAGGTAGACCAGAACGTCGAACATGAACTCACTATACCCGAGGGCCGTCTGTGTTCGCGCCCACCGGGTCGGGTGTGCGGGCACCTCTTTCGTGAGCACGTGTCGGCGGTTTGAGTGCCGATCAGCCCGCGTGGCGCCGCTGGTACAGACCGCCTGCCATGCGGGCCACCTGGCCGGCAAATTCGAGCTCGAGCAGGCGCGCCGCCAGTTCGGCCGCGGGCCAGCCGGTGCGGGCCTGCAGCGCGTCGATGGTGGCGGGCGCGTCGCCCAGCGCCTGCAGCAAGGGGTCGACCGGGCCGTCAGCGGCGGCGTTTGCGTTGGGCGCGGCCGGCCGCACGGCCGCCATGCCGCTGAACTCTTCGAAGATGTCCTGCGCGCTCTCGACCAGCTTGGCGCCCTGGCGCAGCAGCGCGTGGCAGCCGCGGGCCTGCACGGTGTGGATCGAGCCCGGCACGGCGAAGACCTCGCGCCCGGCCTCGGCGGCCAGCCGGGCGGTGATGAGCGAGCCCGACTGCAGCGCCGCTTCGACCACCAGCGTGCCCAGCGAGAGCCCGGCAATGATGCGGTTGCGCGGCGGGAAGTTCTCGGACAGCGGTGGCGTGCCGGGCGCGTATTCGCTCAGCAGCGCGCCGTGGGCCACGATGCGTTGTGCCAGCGCGCGGTGGCGGGCGGGGTAGACGCGGTCGAGCCCGGTGCCGACGACGGCCACCGTGCCGGCGGTGCCCGCTAGTGCGCCTTCGTGCGCGGCGCCATCGATGCCGGCGGCCAGGCCCGAGAAGACGACATAGGGCCGGTCACTCAGCGCACGGCCGAAGGCGCGTGCGGTGTCCAGCCCCTGTGGTGTGGCGTGGCGGCTGCCGACCACCGCGATGCCGTCCTGCGACAGCTTGGCGGCATCGCCCTGCACGTAGAGCAGCAGCGGCGGATCGGCGGTCTGCAACAGGCGTGGCGGGTAGAGTGCGTCGCCCAGGGTCAGGATGCGGCGGTCGTCGCCGCCGGCCAGCCATTGGCGCGCGGCCCGCAGCCGGGGTTCGAACTCGGGCGGCATGGCGCCCAGCGCATCGGCCACCGCGCCGCCGGCAAGCTCGGCCAGCACGCCGCGCCGCATGCTGAAGACGGCTTGCGGCGAGCCACAGGCGGCGAGCAGACGGCGCGCCACGGTGCGGCCGACGCCGGGGGTTTCGAGCAGGCGAAACCAGACGTCGAAGTCGAGATCGGCACCCGGCTGGGCCGGGCCGTCCGCTAGCGCCGCCACCTGCTGCGCCAGATCGGGCCGCCCAGCAGGCGCATTCGCCTGTTCAGGGCTGCGTGAAGCGGTCGCCGGCACGCACCGGATCGCGCACGCTCAGGATCAGCGCATAGGACACGCGGTCGAAGACGCGAAACACGAACAGCATGCCGTGCTTTTCGTCGGGCAGGCGCATCGGCACGCGCGTGGCCTGCGTGGTGTCGACGGCCATGGTGCCGGTACGCCAAAGCGCCAGCACGTGGCCGCGCTCCATGCCGTCGCGGGCGCCGCGGTTGAGTGTGACGACCTGGTTCTGCCCGGCGCGCAGGCCTTCGCCATAGATCGAGGCGATGCGGCCTTCCATCGGCGCGGCCGGCGGATGCGGCACGTAGGCCACCAGCTCTTGCTGCGGCACCGGCGAGAGGCGGTCGCCGACACCGGCCTCGAGCCGCGTGCTGGTGATCTTGAAGGTGGATGGCACCACGGCCGCACCGTCGTCGGTGCCCGCGGCCACGAACTCGGCCGTGCCGACGTAACGCCCCTCGTAGCCGAGCAGCTCGCGCGTCAGCGGGTCGAGCAGCGGCGTGAGCTGGCGGAAGAGGCGGAAATCGCGCGCGCCGGCAAGATCGCCGCGCACGTAGGCGGTCTCGCCGCGCGAGACCATCACGCGGCCCTCTTGCGTGGCCACGACGCGCGGCGCGGCGTCGAGCTGGTTGCTTTCGAAGATCACCGCTTCGTTGAAGAAGGGCCCGATCAGGTGCAGCGGAATGGCCGCGATAGCACCGTTGGCCAGCAGCTCGGAGCGCACGCGCGGGCCGACCTTGACGGTGTTGCCGGGCGGCGTGCCCGGCGTGGCCGTACCCACGCGCAGCGTGGCGCGGCCGTCTTTCTTCTCGAGCACCAGCATCTGGCCGGGGTAGATGAGGTGCGGGTTCTTGATCTGCTCGAGGTTCATGCCCCAGAGCTCGGGCCAACGCCACGGGCTCTTGAGGAAGAGGCCGGAGATGCCCCACAGCGTGTCGCCGGTCTGCACGGTGTGCGAGTCGGGCGCGTTGGGCGCCAGGTCGGACAGCGGCACGCCGGTCTGCGCAACGCGCTGCGCGGTGTCGCGCCACTCGGGGTTGACAGGCAGGCGGCTGGTCTGCGCCTGTGCCGTGCCCTGGACCGCCCCCAAGCTCAACCCCAGGACCGAAAGCGCCAGCAGACCGGCCAGCCGGGCCGGCGACGCGCCGCGGGTGCGATGAGGTGTGGTGTTGCTGATCACGCTTTGGGTCTCCCGGCGGCGAGGCTCTTGATGCCAAGATGCCGCGTGGCGAATGATGATCGGTGGGGCGATCTGTGGGGCGTTAAGCACCCGGGCCTGCACGGAGCGCAAGAGTGCGGCGACAATGCTCATATGCTTTCACAGATTCTGCCCGTAAACCCTTGATGCCGCAAACAAACTGACTGTCCGCGCCGCTGCTGGCGCCCACCGCCGCGCCCATGCGCGTTGCGCTCAGTCCACAGCTGTTGCGAGCTGTTTCGGCAGCTTCGGCGGCCAGCTTGACGGGTACTTGCCCCGGCTTCCTTCTCTTCTCAGTTGTCCGCCATGGCCCTTCTGCCCATCCTTCGCTACCCAGATCCCCGCCTGCACACGGTGGCCCGCCCCGTGCAGGCAGTGGACGAACGCATCCGCACGCTCGTCGACGACATGCTGCAGACCATGTACGAGGCCGATGGCGTCGGTCTGGCGGCGACGCAGGTCGACGTGCACCAGCGCGTGATCGTGATGGACACCTCCGAGCAGCACAACCAGCCGGTGGTGCTGATCAACCCCGAGATCGTGCGCCGCAGTGCCGAGATGGCGGTCAACGAGGAAGGTTGCCTGTCGGTGCCGCAGACCTACGACCGCGTCGAACGCCACGCGCAGGTCACCGTGCGGGCGCTGGGGCGCGACGGCGAGCCCTTCGATCTCGACGCCGAAGGCCTGGCCGCCGTGTGCGTGCAGCACGAGATGGACCACCTGATGGGCCGCGTCTTCGTCGAATACCTCAGCGCGCTCAAACGCGATCGCATCCGCACCCGGATGATCAAGAAGTCGCGTGACGAGCAGCGCAAGTGATGCGCGCGCCGGCATGAGGATCGCCTTTGCCGGCACACCGGCGTTTGCTGCCGTGGCGTTGCGCGCGCTTCATGCCGAGGGGCACGAGATCGTGCTCGTGCTGAGCCAACCCGACCGCCCTGCCGGCCGCGGCCTGAAGTTGCAGCCCTCGGCCGTCAAGCAGCTCGCGCTCGATCTTGGCCTTCCGCTGGCGCAACCGCGCGGCCTGCGCCTGGACGGCCGCTGGGCCGATGACGCAGCGGCCGCGCGCGCCGCGCTCGAGCAGGCTGCCCCCGAGGCGATGGTGGTGGCCGCCTACGGCTTGATCCTGCCGCCCTGGGCGCTGGCGTTGCCGCGCCGCGGCTGCATCAACATCCACGGTTCGCTGCTGCCGCGATGGCGCGGTGCCGCGCCCATCCAGCGTGCCATCGAGGCGGGCGACCTGGAGACCGGCATCACCATCATGCAGATGGACGCGGGCCTGGACACTGGCGACATGCTGCTCGTCGAGCGCACGCCGATCGCCAGCGACGACACATCCAGCACGCTGCACGACCGGCTGGCGGCGGTGGGTGCGCGCCTGATCGTGCAGGCGCTACACAGGCTGACGGACGACGACCTGCCACCCACGCCGCAGCCCGAGACCGGCGCCACCTACGCGCGCAAGATCGAGAAGATCGAGGCAGCCATCGACTGGCCCGCGCCGGCCGACGAGATCGAGCGCCGGCTGCGCGCCTTCGACCCGTTTCCTGGCGCCCAGGCCGAGATTGGCGGCCAGACGCTGAAGATCTGGCGCGGCCGTGCCGTGGCCGGGCTGGGCGCGCCGGGCGAGGTGCTGGCAGCGGCCGACGGCGCCCTGGTGCTGGCTTGCGGCAGCGGCGCGCTGGAGCTGATCGAGGTGCAACTGGCCGGCGGCCGACGCATCGCGGCGCGCGAGTTTCTGCGTCGGCACCCGATCGCCCCGCCAGTAGCGGCGGCGAGCGGCGGCCAGCGGCCCGCGTGAACGACGCCGCCATTCAAGGCCACCGCCCGGCCGGCCGATAAGTCAGACAGTGATCTCTCATCGCCCGTTCATGCGCCGTCTTGCCGTCACCGTCATGCTTGCACTGCCCGTCCTGCTGGCCGGCTGCGACATGCTGGGCGTCGAGTCGGCCAGCGCGGTGGCCGCGCGCCGCGAGGCCGAAGGCAAGGCCGTCGGTGCCGGTTGCCGTCACTCGGCGCGCTCGGTGGAAGACTGCTACGAGCAGAACAAGCGGGCTGACAAGGCCTCGGTGTTCGCTGGGTGGAAAGAAATGAACGACTACATGCGCGAGAACAAGATCGAGTCGGCGCCGCCGCCGCCCGACGAAGCGCCTGCACCCGCAAAGGCTGCCGACGAGACCAAGGACGATGCCAAGATGCCGGTCAAGCCGGCCGCAAAGCCGGCCGCAAAGCCCGCTGCCAAGCCAGCCGCCAAGGGCGCCGACACCGTCAAGCCCTGACCTGGCGACGGCGGCAAAGGCCGGCGGCCACTGGCCGCAGTTCGTCGCCACCCGCGGCATCTCGTCGCTTGCTGCTGTTGGCGCGTGGCGAGCTTGGGCACAGTGCGGGCATCGCTACTCCGCCGACACGCCATGAACACACATCAAATGCCCCGCCGCGCCCTCGTGCTGGCGCCCGCCGCGGGCCTGCTGGCCACGCTGCTGCCGCTTTCCGGCGTGGCCGCCGCCACCCGCGGCTCGGGCCGCAGTGCCACCGAGACGCGCCAACTGCCCGACTTCCAGGCCATCGCGCTCGGCGGGGCGATGGACCTTGATGTGCGCCAGGGTGCCGTGCAGTCGGTGCAGGTGGTGG
>JANPMR010000163.1:0-5724 GCA_031427055.1 Rubrivivax sp. | reverse complement strand
ACGCCGGCCAGGTCGATGGGCGCGGCCAGGTCGTCCAGCAGTTGACGGGCCAGCGTGCCCACCATGGCGTCGTGCGGCGCCAGGCCGAAGAGCAGCACGCAGAACTCGTCGCCGCCCAGGCGGCCCACCACGTCGGTGTAGCGGCGCACCACGGCCTTCATGCGCCGCGCGCATTCGCGCAGCACGGCGTCGCCGGCCGGGTGGCCCCAGCGGTCGTTGACCTGCTTGAAACCGTCGAGGTCGATGAACATCGCCGTGAAGGGGCCGCTCTGCGCATCGGGCGCGCTGCACCAGGCCTCGATCGCGGCCTCGCAGGCGGCGCGGTTGCGCAGGCCGGTGAGCTGGTCGTGCTCGGCCTGCTGGCGCACGGCGTTCTCGCTCAGGCGGCGTTCGGTGACGTCGTACAGCACGCCCTCGGCCAGACGGGCGCGGGTGGCGCCTTCGCCGGTGACGCGGGTGGACACCAGGCAGTGCACCCAGCGCCGTGCCTCGCCGGCCTGGCGCAGTTCCAGGTCGCCGCTGATGGTCTCGCGGCGGCGCTCGGCCAGGCCGATCATCATCTGCACGCGTTCTGGCTGCGCAAACACGAGCTGCAGGAAGTCTCCGCTCGACAGGCCCACTGGCGCCTGCTCCGAGCCGTCCACCAGGCGCAGCACGGTGCGGTTGGCGTTGATGAGATCGCCGTCGGGGTCGAGCACAAAGATGCCGGCGCTGGAGGCGTCGAAGATCTGCCGGTAGCGCGCCTCCATGGCCTGCACCTCGACGCGCAGCGCACGCTCGCGCTCCAGCGCGTCGTGCTGGCCGCGCAGCAGGCGGTTGGCGGCGGCCACCAGGCGGCCAAGCTGATCGTGTGCGTGTCCGGGCGGCACCGCCATCTGCTGGTCGCTGCCGGGCACGATGGCGTCGAACTGGCGCGCCACGCGGCCGATGGGCCGTGTGATCAGCCGCTGCGCGGCCAGGCTGATGACCGCGGCCACCAGCGCAATCTGCAGCACCATCGCCGCCACCAGCGCCCAGGCCTGGCGGCTGGCGGCGCCGCGCTGCGCCGCCATGTCGGGCACCAGGCGCAGCTCGCCCACCACCTCTTTGGCGTCGAAGGGCGACACCAGGGTGCGCCGCAGGCTGCTGCCCGTGGCGCCAGACTCGGGCAGGCGGGCGCGGCGCGCCAGCACACGGCCGGCCACCTGCACCTCGGCGGCGGCGACGAAGCGGTTGCCGGCGATGCCGTCCACCACCTCTTGCAGCAGCACCGCGTCGACCGTGTAGGCGCCGATGGCCGCCGTGCGCTCCACCGCACCGGCCAGCGTGGCCAGTGCTTCGTCGCCCGCGGCCAGCGCCTGGTCATACGACCAGCGGTAGGCCCAGACACCGGCGACGAGCGCAAACACGCTGGCGGCGGCCACCACCACCGCCGTCAGTCGGCCTTGCAGGCCGCCCAGGTAAGGCATCAGCGGCACGCGGGGCAAGGGACTGCTCAGCTCGGGTTGGCGCTCACGCGCAGCGTGAACACCACGCGCAGTGCCTTGTCGGTGGGCTCGGCCGTGAGGTAGCCGACGGCGCCGGGGTTGCGCCGCACCATGTCGGCCAGCACGGCCTCGGCGGGCAACGGTTGCGGCGGCAGGGTCTGGCCGGTGAAGGTCAGGCGCGACCAGTAGCTGTTGACCTGCACCAAAGACATGCCGGTGAGCGATTGATACAGCGCGGCGCGGGCGGCGCTGTCGCGGGGGTGGTCGAACACCATGGCGGGCTCGCCACCGGGAAATGCCCGGCTGCGGCCGGTGTAGAGATCCATGACTTCCTTCTGCGTCATCGTGTTCACCGGGTTGGCGGCGTTGACGACGATGTAGATGTCGGCACGCGCCAGCGGGCTGGCTACCGCCAGCGCGGCGAGCAGCAACGTGAGTATGGCGTGACGGGCGCTGCGCATGGTCAGAAGACGAAGTCCAGCGCCACAGTGGCGACGCGCGCCGTCGCCGGCTCGTTGGTGAAGACGTTGGCCCAGCTGGCGGCGCCGCCACCGCCGACGCGAACGCGCTCCCACTGCAGCTTGAGCGCCATCTGCGGGTGCAGGTCCCAGCGCAGGCCCAGCGCCACGCTGCGCTGGTCGAAGCGCGTGCTGTTGACCGCGACGGCGGCGCCGACGGCCAGCGCCTGCACATCGGCCGCGGCCAGCGGGCCGATCAGCGGCGCGAGCGTCGCTGCCCAGGTGGGTGTTTGCGCCGCCGGCTCGGCAGCGCGCACGCGGCTGAGCATGGCGTAAGGCATCAGCTCGCCGTGGCGCCAGCCGAGCGAGACGTAGGAGCGCAGGCCGTTGGCGCCCTTGGCCTGGCCCGAGACGCGGCTGAGCTCGGCCGACAACTGCCACGGCCCCGTTTCATAGGCGGCGGCCAGGGCGGCGTAGCCGACGTTCTTGCGCTCGAGGTCGACGGCGGCGCGGAAGGCGGCGGCCTCGTCGGACACGCCGGGCACGCCCAGGCCGATGAGGCCGTCGAGCGCGGCGCGCAGCGGCACCCAGCGTGCCTCGAACAACGTCAGGCGCACGCGCACCCAGGTGGCCTTGAGGGTCAGGCCGTCGGCCTCGCGCGTGACCGTGGCGAAGCGGATGCCGCGCAGGTCGACGCGCGTGGCCGCATCCTCGGCCGGCCGGCCGGGGTAGCGCGTCAGGCCCACCAGCGTGCTGCTGCTGCCGGCGCCCAGGCGCGCGCGCCAGTCGGCGTCGCCCAGGCGCCAGGCGCGTTGCAAGTCCACACCGTCGATGGCCGGCAGCGGCATCCAGCCGTAGAACTCGATGCTGGGCCGCGCCCAGGGGTAGGTGTAGCCGACGCCGCGGCGGTCGGAGAGCAGGAAGATGTCGGGCCCGGTGCGGCCCAGGCGCAGCGTCCAGTCGGCGTCGGGGCGCCAGGCCAGGAAGGCCCAATCGATGGCGCGCGCGGCCGAGGCGTCGGGGTCTTGCTGGCGCAGCACGGCCTGGGCCACGGCCTCGAACTGGCTCGACAAGGTCCAGTTGACCTGCAAGCCCAGACGCGTGTCGGTGCCGGTCTGCAGCGAGCCGAAGTCTGGCTTCTGGGCGGTGTCGCGCGCGAAGTGCCAGCCGGGTTGCGAGATGTCGGTATGCACGACGCCGAGCGTACCGTAGCCGTTGAAGCGCAGACCGCTGCCGGCGGCGGCCGGCTCGTCGGCGCGCGCGGTGGCGGCAGACAGTAGCAGCGCTGCCAACAGCAGCGCTCGCGGAGCGGCATTGATAGTCATCGGGTCCTGGGTCGGCGGCGAACGCGCTGACCCGTTTTCGGCCCCGCCAGCCGCATCTTGAGTCTGTCCTGCTGGCTGCCGCCCGGCGACCCCCCTCCATCCGCCGGTGTCGACTGCAAGGTCCGGGTAGGTCAGTTTGTGCTGGCCTCCTTCAGTGGCGCGCGCCGCTACGCGCGGTCAGGAACTCCAGCGTCGCCTGCCGTGTTTGCGGCGAGTTCAGGATTCCCAGGTGAGTGCTGCCCAGGATCGGGTCGTATGCGCCCTGACCCGTGAGGTCGATCTGACGTGCGCCCTTGAGCGTGGCGCTGCGCGAGAAGTCGTTCGGCTTGCCGTAGGAGTCGATCGCCGGCACTGGCGCCAGGACGCCGTCCTGCAGCGCAAAGTAGACGAAGCTGGTGTCGGCATTGCGGATCACCAGTACTCTCGTGCGGCCTTCGGTTTCCTCGTGCTCGCCGCGGCCGTTGAGCAGTTTCAGGAAGGGCGTGTCGGGCGAGCCGAGTTCCTGGCAGACCTCGCTGCCGGGCGTGAAACCGCCCAGCGACGGCAGCTGCCAGAAGTTGGCCGCCACCGGGCTGCAGTTGATGATGCCGTGGTTGGGGCCGTCGATGGCCACCAGGCGACGCACGATCATGTTGGCGTCGTCCTGGCGCATCCACTCGCGCGCCAGCGTCACCCCCAGGCTGTGGCCGACGATGTCGACCTGCGTGGCGCCGGTAAAGGCCAGCACGGCAGCCACGAAGCGGCGCAGGTCGGGCACGTTCGCTTGATTCGTGTGCGCAATGCTCGAGCGGCGCGTCTGGTCGGCCGCCAGGTCGCACTGGTCGCCCTCGTAGCCCAGGCCCCACAGTTCGCTGGTGGCGTAGCCGTTGTCGGCCAGGTACTGCGCCATGGCCTGCATGCGGCCATAGGGAGCGCAAGCGGTGGCGAAGGGCGTGTCGTTGTTGCCGTGCAAGAAGATGACCGGTGTGCGCGTCACCGCGCCGCTGGCACCAAATCCGATCACGGGCTTCTTCAGGGAAGCATCTTCGATCACCGGAAAGCCGGCGGGAAAGCTGGTGCCGACCGTGCCGGCCGCATGGGCGCCGACATGGGCGGCAGCCGTGAGCGCCAGCGCAACGCCGACGCCCAATCCAAGAATCCAGGACTTGCTCTTCATGATGGTCTCCGGTGGGTCAAAGCTCGAGCGGCGCCCAAGCAGGCAAGAAGTCAAGCAGCCAGGAAGCGCTCGACCAGCGCAAACTGCTCGGGCGTGTTGAGCGCCGGCGCGTGGCCGCAATCGGGGATGGTGACGACCACGGCGCGAGGCCCGCGCACGCGCATGGCGTCGGCGGTGTCGGCCAGCAGCAGGTCGGAGTGCTCGCCGCGCAGGCACAGCACGGGCAGCGCCAGCGTGTCCCAGGCGGGCCACTGCTCGTAGTCCGCCGGATGGTGCTCGAATTGCTGCACCATCGCCGGGTCGTAATGCGGGGTGACGCGGCCGTCGGGCAGGCGGCGCGTGCTGCTTTCGGTGAGCAGCCGCCACTGCGCGTCACTCAGCCAGCCGAAGGGCTTGTAGACGGTGCGGAAATACTGCTCCAGCTCGGCCACGGTGGCAAAGGCCGGCGGGTGGCCGGCGTAGGCCAGCATGCGCTCGACAAAGGCAGCCGGCAGCGTCGGCCCCATGTCGTTGATGATCAGCCGCTGGATGCGCCCGCGCAACGGGCCCGCCGCGGCGCGCAGGCCGATGGCGCCGCCCATGCTGGTGCCCAGCCAGTGCATGCGGGTGATGCCCAGTTGGTCCACCAGCGACAGCGCCAGCCGCTCGTAGAAGGCCAGGTTGTATTCGGCAGCCGGGTCGGGGCTCCACTGGCTGAGGCCGCGGCCTATCGTGTCCGGGCAGATGACGCGCCAGCGTCGGGCCAGGTGCGCGGCGATGGGGTCCATGTCGCGCCCGGTGCGCGCCAGGCCGTGCCAGGCGATCACCGTCTCGGCATGCTCGGCGCCCCACTCGGTGAAGTGGATCTCGCGGCCGGCGCAGCTCAGGTAGTGCGACGTGAACGCAGCCATGGTCGTGTGCGGCCGGCGCAGCGTGCTCGCTCAGTTGGGTACGACGATCGAGGTGCCGCTGAAACCGATCTGCTCGGCCGCCGCGGGCGCGGCGCTGATGGCCGGCACGTGGCTCGCCGTCAAGGCCGGCGCCGCGCCCGGGGTGCCGCCGCGCGGCGTGGTGCGCACGACCTGGCTCGGCGGCAACGCGGTGCCGTTCTTCAGGTGCGCGTACATGGCATCCATGGCGCGCACGAAGTAGACGTGCAGCGGCACGAAGCGGGTGTCAAAACCGCTGAAGGGAATGAAGGTGTCGAAGTGCTGGGCATTCACGACCTCGATGTAGGCCAGCTTGCTGGCGCTGCCTTCAAGCACCTTGTTGTAGGCCGCATAGGCGCGCGCGTTGGTGTTGACGGGTACCAGCGCATCGCTGCGCCCGGCCACCACCAG
>JANPMR010000162.1:0-1575 GCA_031427055.1 Rubrivivax sp. | reverse complement strand
CCAACCAAGCGCCTGACCCGCCGCACGGCACCTGTCGACACGGGCCGTGCGGCGCTGGGCCGATCTTGCCGTTTCTCTCGACCCCTGGAGCGAGCCATGTCAGAACAGCACAGCCCTGAAGAGGCGCCAAGCCCCGCCGTGGCAAAGAACCACACCGTCGATGCGGTGGTGGCGGTCATCCTGATGGTGTTTGGCGCCGTGGTCGTCTTCGAGTCCCGGCGGCTGGGCGCCGGCTGGACCAGCGACGGGCCGGGCGCCGGCTACTTCCCGTTCTACATCGGCGTCGTCATCTGCGTCTCGGGCCTGGGCATCCTCTACCAGTCGATGTTCAGCAAGGCCCGCGACGCCGACACCTTTGTCGACCAGCTGCAGCTCAAGCGCGTGCTCTCGGTGCTGGTGCCGGCGATGGTCTACGTGCTGGCCGTCAGTTTTCTTGGCCTGTACGTGGCCTCGGCGATCTACATCGCGGCGTTCATGATCGTGCTGGGCGAGTACCCGCCGCTCAAGAGTGTGCTGTTGGCCGTGATCGTCAACGGCGTCTTCTTCTTGATGTTCGAGGTCTGGTTCAAGGTGCCGCTCTACAAGGGCTCGCTCGATCCCTTGCACTTCCTCGGTTACTGATCGGCCCACGGCCGCCGACCTACCCCTGTCCGGGAGTCAGAAAATGGAAGAACTGGGTTCACTGATGCAGGGCTTTGCCGTCGTGCTGACGCCCATGAACATCGGGCTGATGTTCATCGGCATCATCCTCGGGGTGCTGATCGGCGTGCTGCCGGGCCTGGGCGGCGCCAACGGGGTGGCCATCCTGCTGCCGCTGACCTTCACGATGTCGCCCACCTCGGCCATCGTGATGCTGTCGTGCATCTACTGGGGCGCCTTGTTCGGCGGCGCCATCACTTCAATCCTGTTCAACATTCCGGGCGAGCCCTGGTCGGTGGCCACCACCTTCGATGGCTATCCGATGGCGCAGCAGGGCCACGCCGGGCGCGCGCTGACGGCGGCCTTCACCTCGTCTTTCATCGGCGCCTTCGTCGCCGTGGTGATGATCACTTTCCTGGCACCGATGGTGGCCAAGTTCGCGCTCAAGTTCGGGGCGCCGGAGTTCTTTGCCGTCTACCTGCTCACCTTCTGCAGCTTCGTGGGCATGGGCAAGGGCTCGCCCTTCAAGATCCTGATCGCGATGGCGCTGGGCTTTGCGCTCGCGGCCGTTGGCATGGACACCGTGACGGGGCAATTGCGCCTGACCTTCGGGCAGACCGAGCTCATGCGCGGCTTCGACTTCCTGATCGCCGTCATCGGCCTGTTTGGCATCGGCGAGATCCTGCTGTCGATGGAAGAGGGCCTGAAGTTCCAGGGCAAGGCGGCCAAGATCGACGCCAAGGTGGTGTGGCAGACCTGGAAAGAACTCCCCAAGTACTGGGCCACCTCGATCCGCAGTTCGCTCGTTGGCATCTGGATGGGCATCACGCCGGGCGGCGCCACGCCGGCCTCGTTCATGAGCTACGGCCTGGCCAAGAAGTTTTCGCGCAACGGCAAGAAGTTCGGCACCGGCGAGATCGAAGGCGTGATCGCGCC
>JANPMR010000161.1:0-2149 GCA_031427055.1 Rubrivivax sp. | reverse complement strand
AGCGCCTGATCGACCGCGCAGCGCACAGCGCGGCCCGGCGCCAGCCGCTCAGCGTAAGCGCCACCACGCGACAGCAGCATGTCGCGCAACTGCGCCACGGTGGCGCCGTCGGGCAACTCGACCGTTTCGCCCGTGCCCAGGGCCTCGCGCAGCGACGCAAAGAAACGCACGCGGATCTTCATCGGCCCACCAATGCGTCGAGCGGCAGAAAGCGCACGCGGTCTCCGCGCGCAATCGCCAAACCCGCTGGGTTGTCGACCAGGCCGTCGGCCCACACCGTGGAGGTGAGCACGCCCGAGCTCTGGTTGGCGAACAGCTCGAGCCCGCCCTCGGCGTTGATGCGTGCGCGCAAGAACTCGCGCCTTCGGTCGGGCTGCGGAAGGTCGAAATCGGCCCGCAGCCACAGCGGCGGCGGCGCCACGGTCGCCATGCCCTGCAGGGCACGCAGCACCGGCGCGACGGCCAGCACGAAGGTCACGAAGCTCGACACCGGGTTACCCGGCAGGCCCACGAACAGCGCGTCGCCGACGCGGCCAAAGGCCAGCGGCTTGCCCGGCTTCATGGCGATCTGCCAGAGGTCCAGCGTGCCCTCGGCCTGCACGGCGGGCCGCAGATGGTCTTCCTCGCCCACCGAGACGCCGCCCGAGGTGAGGATGAGGTCACTGGCGGCCGCGGCGCGGCGCAGCGCGTCGCGCGTGGCGTCCAGGCGGTCGGGCACGATGCCCAGGTCCTGCACCTCGCATCCGGCGGCCTGCAACAGGCCGCGCAGCATGTAGCGGTTGGAGTTGTAGATGGCGCCGGGCGGCAGCGGCTGGCCGGGCATCACGAGTTCGTCGCCGGTCGAATACAGCGCCACACGCGGCCGCCGCCAGACGGCCAGCGTCGCCGCGCCCACGGTGGCCGCCAGACCCAGGGCCTGCGGCGTCAGGCGCGCGCCCGCGGCCAGCACCGTGGCGCCGCGGCGCACGTCCTCGCCACGCAGGCGGATCCAGTGGCCCGGCTGCGGCAGCGTGTTGACGCGCACGCGGCCCAGGTCGCCACCCGCGTCCGACGCCAAGGCTTCGCACTGCTCCTGCATGACCACCGCGTCGGCCCCGGCAGGCAACTGGCCGCCGGTGAAGATGCGCGCCGCCGTGCCGGGCTGAAGCGCCGTGCCGACATGCCCTGCCGGGATGCGCTGTGCCACCGCGAGCACGGTGCCGGCAGCGGGCACATCCGCGGCGCGCAGCGCGTAGCCGTCCATCGCGGTGTTGTCGGCCGGCGGCACGTCGAGCAGCGAATGCAGGTCGGCCGCCAGCACCCGGCCGAGCGCGTCGAAGGTGTCGACGGTCTCGGCCTGCAGGATGCGGTGCGATAGCGCGCCGGCCACCAGGCGCGCCAGCGCGTCGTCCAGGCTCAGCAGCGCGCGGGCGTCCTTCATGCGGCGCAGTGCGTTTGGATGTAGCGCTTGACCTGCGCCACGTCGGGCGCCATCAAGGTGAAGCGCCGCGGCAGCTTCTCGATGTCGCGCAGGGCTGCCGGCGGCTCGGGGTCGACGCCGGTGGCCTCAAAGATGGTGGCGGCAAACTTGGCCGGCAGCGCGGTCTCGAGCACGATCATCGGCACGCCAGGCTTGCGATGCTGCAGCGCCACCTTCAGGCCGTCGGCGGTATGGGTGTCGATCATCACGCCATGCTGCTGCCAGGTGGCGCGGATGGTGGCCAGGCGGTCGGCGTGCGCGCTCTTGCCGGAGACGAAACCGCAGCTGGCGGCCGGCGCGAACTCGGCCGCGCTGAGCGTGAAGCCGCCGTCGCGGGCCAGCGCGGGGCCGAACAAGGCGGCCGTGCGCTCGCCATCGCGGCCCAGCAAGTCGAACACGAAGCGCTCGAAGTTGCTGGCCTTGCTGATGTCCATGCTGGGGCTCGAGGTCTCGTGCGTCTCGGCCGTGGCGCGCACGCGGTAGGTGCCGGTGCGGAAGAACTCGTCGAGCACGTCGTTCTCGTTGGTGGCCAGCACCAGACGGTCGATCGGCAGGCCCATGCTGCGCGCCACATGGCCGGCGCAGATGTTGCCGAAGTTGCCGCTCGGGACCGCGAAGCTTGCGCGCGGAAGGTCGCGCGCCGCCGCCGGGCCGCCCCAAGGCGGCGCAGCCCCCTCGGGGGGTACCGAG
>JANPMR010000160.1:0-1686 GCA_031427055.1 Rubrivivax sp. | reverse complement strand
GCCGCGACGTCGGTCTTCATGTCCAGCCCGCGGCGCAGCGCCAGGCACTCGTGCAGCATTGCCAGCGCCTCGTCCAGGTCGCCCTGCGTCCAGGCCAGTGCGGCGCCGACGTACAGCGCGTGCGCGCGCGCCATGGGCATGCCGTTCACCGCCGCCAGGCTCAGCAGCGCGCGCACCGCGGCGCGGCCCTCGCCGGCGCCGCCGCGCATGATCCAGAAATTCTGCAGGGCCACTGCCATCTTCACGGCGATCAGCGGGTCGACACCACTGTCCTCTGCCTGCGCCACGCCCATCCCGGCGCGCAGGTTGTCTTGCTCCAGGTCGAGCCGGTCGAGCCACTCGCCCTGCTTGGGGCCCTGCATGCCGTTGCGGCCGCGCTTGGCGAGGTCGAAGTAGTACTGGCAATGCCGCGCGGCCGTGGCCGGCGTGGCATCGGCGTCGGCCAGCTTCTCCGCGGCGTATTCGCGGATTGTCTCGAGCATGCGGAAGCGGCCCTCGCCGACGCGCTGCTCCATCATGACGAGCGACTTGTCGACCAGCGACGACAGCAGGTCCAGCACCTCGTCGGATTCGATCTCGTCGTCGGGGCACACGGCCTCGGCGGCGGCCAGGTCAAAGCCGCCGGCGAAGACGGCCAGCCGCTGCAGCACCGTCTGTTCCTGCGGCTCCAGCAGCTCGTAGGACCAATCGACCAGGCCGCGCAACGTCTGCTGGCGCCCGTCGCGCAGCTGGCTGCCGCCGGTCAGGAGCTTGAAGCGGTTCTTCAGGCGGCGGTTGATGTCGACGAGGGTCAGCGAGCGCAGCCGGGCCGCGGCCAGTTCCAGCGCCAGCGGGATGCCTTCCAGGCGCGCCACGAGTTCGGCCACCGCCGGGGCTTCGGCCGGCGTGAGCTCGAAGTCGGGCCGCTGTTCCTTGGCACGCGCCACGAACAGCCGCACGGCGGTGGAGCGCAGCAGGGCCGCCACGCCGTCCGACGGCGCCGGCACCGGCAGCGGCAGGATGGGGTAGGTGTGCTCGCCATGCACACGCAAGGGCACGCGGCTCGACGTCACCACCGCCACCTGGGGCGCCAGCTTCAAGATGGCGTTGATCAGGGTGGCCGCGGGCTTGAGCACGTGCTCGCAGTTGTCGACGACGAGCAGCGCGCGCCGGTCCTTGAGGTGCTGCGCCACCGACTGCAGCAGTGCTCGGCCCGGCTCCTCGCGCACGCCTAGCACCTGGGCCGCCTCGGCCACCACCAGGCTGCCGTCGCGCAGCGGCGCGAGGTCGATGAACCAGACGCCGTCAGTGAACTCGGCCAGCATCTCGGCCGCCACCTGCAGGCTCAGCCGCGTCTTGCCCAGGCCGCCCATGCCGAGCAGCGTGACCAGGCGCGCGGAGCGCAGCGCGCTCTTGATCTCGTCGAGCTCGCGGTCGCGGCCGAGGAACGAAGTCCCTTGCTGCGGCAGGTTGTTCGGGACCTGCTTCAGCGGCACCCAGCGCTCGCCGATGCGCACCACGCGATAGGCCTTGTCGGCATCGGGCGGCGTGATGAAAGGCGGCTCGCCGATCTCGAACAGCTCGACCGGATCGGCCACGCCCTTCAAGCGCCAATGGCCGTGCGAATGCGCGTGCTCGCGGCCCGCTGAGGTGGCCTGCAGCGCTTCGGGGCTGAGCAGGGTCTGGCCACCGCGAGCCATGCCCATG
>JANPMR010000159.1:0-3185 GCA_031427055.1 Rubrivivax sp. | reverse complement strand
GGAGGCCTTCGACTTCGAGGAAGACACCGTCGGCTCCGACCATGACAGGTATTCGTGGTGCAACGCCGCCTACGCGATGGCCACCAACATCAACCGCTCGTTCAAGGAGTACGGCTGGTGTTCGCGCATCCGCGGCATCGAGAGCGGCGGCGCGGTGGAAAACCTGCCCACCCACACCTTCCCCACCGACGACGGTGGCATGGACATGAAGTGCCCGACCGAAGTGGCCATCTCCGACCGCCGCGAGGCCGAACTCTCCAAGGCCGGCTTCCTGGCCATGATCCACCGCAAAAACTCCGACTTCGCGGCCTTCATCGGCGGTCAGTCGCTGCAAAAGCCCGCCGAGTACGACGACCCCGACGCGACCTCCAACGCCGCGCTGGCGGCCCGGCTGCCCTACCTCTTTGCCTGCAACCGCTTCGCCCACTACCTGAAGTGCATGGTGCGCGACAAGGTCGGCTCCTTCAAGACCCGCGAGGCCATGGAACGTTGGCTCAACGACTGGATCTTGCAGTACGTCGACGGCGACCCGGCGAATTCTTCCGAATCGGTCAAGGCGCAGCGTCCGCTGGCGGCTGCGGAAGTGGTGGTCGAAGAAGTTGAGGGCGCGCCTGGGTACTACCAGTCGAAGTTCTTCCTCAAGCCCCACTACCAACTCGAGGGGCTCACCGTGTCGCTTCGTCTCGTGTCGAAGCTGCCTTCCGAGAAGGGCTGATCCGGGCTTAGATAAAGCCAGCGATCTGTCGCTATTTCCTTGTCCCCTTGCCGACACCCTTCGGTTCGGCGTTATCCATAAAGGAGTTAGACCACCATGCCAGGCAATGCATTTATCAAGTTTGAGGGCGTCACGATCGGCGAATCCACGCACAACTCTCACCCCGGCTCAAAAGGTTGGATCGAGATCAGTGACTGGAGCTGGGACATCGAAGCCGAAACCAGCTTCCTCAAGGGCGCTGGCGCGGCCGTGGGCAAGCCGGCACCCGGCAATCTGTCGATATCGCATTACTACGATCTGGCCTCGCCGGAAATCATGTCGCGCATCGTCAAGGGCACGCATTTCCCCAAGGTCCACATCGTGATGCTCAAGCAGACTGGCTCCGCCGATGGCAAAGGCGAGGTCTACTTCGTGATGACGATGGAGCAGGTCTTCATCACCAAGGTCTCAAGCAAGGGCGGTGAGGACGGCGCCGTCACGCAGGACGTCGAGATGGTCTTCAAGACCATTGCAGTCGGCTACAAGGCGCAAAACGGCGCCAACGGTGCACTCAAAGACGAGAAGCCCTTCATGTGGGACATCGGCAAGATGACCATCGACGGCGTCACCGCGCCGAACTACAAGGTCCAGTAGCGCGGCCTGTCCTGCGCCAGGCCCCGGCCCGGCGCAGGATCTCGTTCCCTCTTTGGCGTTCGCGCACGGTCGCGCCCGCCCTCTGTAGCGTCGCCCCAGCATGTCCTCCCAGATCTATCTGAACCTGATCATGATCGGCGGCAGCCAGGTTCGCGGCGAAGCTTCGGACGGAGGCTACGAAGGCCAGATCGAGATCGAAAACTTCGGCTGGGGCATGAGCCCGCGCGACCCCAAGAAGGTCAGCAAAGCCACCGCGCAGGCAGCCTTTTCGGCCGACAAGCTCAAGCTCACCAAGTTCTACGACGTGGCGTCCACCGCCCTGGCCAAGCACCTGGCCGGGCGCGTTGCCTTCAAGTCGGCCAAGCTGACGGTCGACCACCACAAGCAAAACACCGGCGAGGCGCGCAAGGCCAACCCGATGATGATCATCGAGTTGCGCGACGGTTTTATCGAAGACATCAATCTGAGCGTCAGCGAGGGTGGCAAGTCGGTCGCCGTGCGCGAGGTGCTCAACCTGTCGTGGAAAGAGGTCATCGTGACCTACCACCCGTCCACCGCCGACCGCACGCAGCGCCAGGCCGCTGTGACCTTCAACGCCAAGATCGACTGAGCATGCGGCACCAGGCCTCCCAATGAGCACCGCCGCGCATTTTCTCGACCTGCGCAACCAGAGCAACCTGCGCGTGGCCGGCGAGGCCACGGCCAAGGGCCATGTCGGCGATATCGATATCACCGGCTGGAACTGGAACGCGTCGAACAAGGAGATCACCGATGCTGACGGCGGCGGCACAGGCTCGGGCAGCCGCGTCGTGCCCTCGCTGTTTTGCTTCGACAAAGGCCCCGACCGTGCCAGCACGCGGCTGATGCAGGCACTGACCAACGGCGAGATTTTCAGCAAGGCCACCTTCACGCTGTACGAAGAACTGGCCGGCACCGAAGAAGCCACCGGCGGTGAGTTCCACCTCACCGTGGTGCTGACCAATGTCGTGGTCATGAAGTACAGCTTGTCGGGCACCGGCGGCGACAAGTCGGTGGAACTCGATGAGTCGTGGGAGCTGAACTACCGCACCATCGATTTCAACTGGAACAAAGGCGCGCAACAAGCGCGGCTGACGCGGCGGCCCGACGATGCGCTGGACAGCGCCGAGTCACCGGTGGCAGAACTGGTGAAGAAGGCGCGCACGCTGTCGCTGGATCAGCGCAAGGACTTGATCGAAAAGCTTGGCAGCCTGGGTGCGGTCGTCGAAGAGAAGATCAAGCCGCTGGGCGACACTGGGAAGAAGTGATGGACAGCAGCACCGTCAGCCTGGAGAACTTTCGTGAGACCAACCCGCCTGGGTCGCAAGGTGGCGCCGGTTTCCAGTTCGAGTTCTATTGCGAGCAGTGCACACGCACCTGGAAGAGCCCCTACAAGCCCTATCGTGTTGGCCAACTGGCGGCGCTGACCTCGAGCATTGCGCAGTTTTTTGGCGACATGCGCTCGATCGGCAGCACCACCGAGAAGGTCGCGCAGGTCGGCTCGGCGCGTGCACGGCGCAGCGCCCTGGAAGAGGCGCAGCAGCAGGCGGCGACGATGTTCAGCCGCTGCGCCAACTGCGCCCAGACGGTATGCGACGACGACTGGAATACACGCAAGCAAAGCTGCAACCGTTGCGCCGGCCAAGGCGCGGCAGCACCCGCTGCGGCAGCCTCGGGATCGGCCACCATGGCCTGCCCCAACTGCCGCGTGGCGTTTGCAGGCGGGCGCTTCTGCGCCGAATGTGGTTTCGACATGGCCAGCACGCACAAGAGCTGCCCGGGCTGCAGCGCCATGTGTCTGCGCCAGGCGCGCTTTTGC
>JANPMR010000158.1:0-1696 GCA_031427055.1 Rubrivivax sp. | reverse complement strand
GCGGCGAATGGCCGCCTGGTCCACCCGGCGCACCAGGCCGCTGTGCTGGAAGTCGATGCCGTCGACGATGCCCACGGGCCGCGCGGTGAGGAAGTTGCCCGACACCACGCGCACGGTGGAGTTGGCCATCGGCGTGTTGGGCAGGCCTTGCGAAAACGCGGCCTCGATCTCGAAGCGCAATTGCCCGGCGGCCTCTTGTGCGGCGTCGAGCGCCACCGCGTCGGTGATGCGGATGCCGCGTGAATAGCGCGAGACATGGCCCTTGGCGGCAAGTTGCTCGGTCACCTGCGGCCGAAATCCGTGCACCAGCACCAGCTTGATGCCGATGGCGTGCAGGATGGACAGGTCCTGCACGAAGGTGTTGAGCTTGCCCGCGGCGATGGCCTCGCCGGCAAGCGCCACCACGAAGGTCTTGCCGCGGTAGGCGTGGATGTGCGGCGCCACGGCGCGAAACCAGGGAACAAAGGTGTGCGGGAAGACAAGGCTCATGGCGGCGCCGATTGTGCCGTGTCGGCGCCAAGCCGTTGACGCTGGACCGCCGCCGCTGCACCATCGCCGCCTCACTTCAGGAGCTCAGGATGGATGCCTACAAGACACACGGTGCCTTCAGCTGGAATGAGCTGATGACGAGCGACCCGGCCGCCGCGGCCGACTTCTACGGCCAACTCTTTGGCTGGAGCGTGCAGACCATGGAGATGGGCATGGGCCCGTACCGCGTCGTCAAGGTCGGCGAGACCTCGGTGGGCGGCATCATGGCCATGCCACCCGATTCGCCGCCCATGCCGTCGTCCTGGGGCGCGTATGTCACTGTGGACAACGTCGACGCGACGCTGGCCCGGTGCGCCGAATTGGGCGGCAAGACGCTGGTGCCACCGATGGACGTGCCGGGTGTCGGCCGCATGGCCGTGCTGCAGGATCCGCAAGGCGCCGTGATCAGCGTCATGACCTACTCGGCGTAGTCGCGTGGGGTCATCGCGCCCTTGGCGGAGATAATCCGCCCCCCGTGAGTGAAGCCCGCGGCCGGCCGCCCGTGCCGGCGCAACCCATCCCGCCCATCGTCTACCCAGAATCGCTGCCGGTCTCGGCCCGGCGCGAGGAGATCGCGCGTGCCATCCGCGATCACCAGGTGGTGATCGTCTGCGGCGAGACGGGCTCGGGCAAGACCACGCAGCTGCCCAAGATCCTGCTCGAACTGGGCCGCGGCCTCGGTGCCGGTGGCAAGGGACTGATCGGCCACACACAGCCACGGCGCATCGCCGCCAGCAGCGTGGCCAAGCGCATCGCGCAAGAGCTGAACTCGCCGCTGGGCGACGTGGTGGGCTTCAAGGTGCGCTTTCAGGACCGGCTGCAACCCGGTGCCAGCGTCAAGCTGATGACCGATGGCATCTTGCTGGCCGAGACCGAACGCGACCCGCTGCTGCGCGCCTACGACACCATCATCATCGACGAGGCGCACGAGCGCAGCCTGAACATCGACTTCCTGCTCGGCTACCTGCGCCAGTTGCTGCCGCGCCGGCCCGACCTGAAGGTGATCGTCACCTCGGCCACCATCGACGCCGATCGCTTTGCCAAGCACTTTGCGTCGCGCCGCCCGGCGCCGGGCCGCCCCAAGGCGGGCGACGCCCCCTTGGGGGGCAGCGACAGCGCGCAGCGCGAAGCTGGGGGGCCCTTGATTCCTGCGCCGGTGATCACCGTG
>JANPMR010000157.1:0-2840 GCA_031427055.1 Rubrivivax sp. | reverse complement strand
TTTCGGCGCGTGCGGGAGCGGGCTGCAACTCTCCTCGAGCCTGGGTGACGACCGAGCGCGCTGCGCTCAACGCCAGCATGGCCATCACCGTGGCCACGGCCAGATCGGGCCAGGCACTGCCGGTGCCGAACACCCCGAGTGCGGCGGCCACCACCGCGACGTTGCCGATGGCGTCGTTGCGGGTGCACAGCCAGACCGAGCGCATGTTGGCATCGCCCTCGCGCCATGCGTAGAGCATCAACGCCACCGACACGTTGGCCAGCAAGGCCAGGCTGCCAATGGCGCCCATGGTGATGGGCTCAGGCACGGCACCGCTGGCCGCCGCCCAGGCCGCCCGGCCCAACACGAAGACGCCAAACGCGCCCATGGTCAAGCCCTTCAGCAGCGCGGCGCGGGCGCGCCAGCGCAGGGCCATGCCCAGCACGAGCAGCGAGACGCCGTAGTTCACCGCGTCACCGAAGAAATCGACGGCATCGGCAAGCAAGGAGACCGAGTCGGCGCGCATGCCGCCGGCCAGTTCGACCACGAACATGACGGCGTTGATCAAGAGGGCGGCCCACAGCACGCGGCGGTAGCGCGGGCTCTGGGTTGCCGGTGGTGTGTGGGCGCAGCCGTGGCTGCCGCAGGAGTCGCTCATGTCAGGCCTACTTTGGGATCCGTCTGGATCGAAGACAGGATTTGAAACCCTGTAGCCACTTCAGAGTCAAGCGGGTACGATGATGTTGGCTTCTGGCGCCATGGGCCCGGGCAGCTCTAAGCGAGGGAGTGAGCCGTGAAGATCGGTGAACTGGCGGCTGCGACGCACACCCAGGTAGAGACCATCCGCTACTACGAGCGCGAAGGCCTGCTGCCGCAAGCGCCACGCAGCGAAGGCAACTACCGCATCTATGGCGCCGAGCATGTCGAGCGGCTGGGCTTCATCCGCCACTGCCGATCGCTCGACATGACGCTCGATGAGATCCGGGTGCTGCTGCGGTTCAAGGACGCGCCGGGCGAGGACTGCGGGGATGTCAATGCGCTGCTCGATGCACATATCGGGCACGTCGCGGCGCGCATCCGCGAACTGAAGCAGCTTGAGAAGCAACTCAAATCCCTTCGCGAGCAATGCGGCGGCGTGCAGGATGCCGGCCACTGCGCAATCCTGGCCGAGTTGTCGCAGGCCGCGGCGCCACCGCAGCCCGCTGGCCGGCGCCGCCGGGCCCACGTCAGCGGATCGCACACTGCCACGCGACGCGCTTGAACTGACCGCAACCAGCACCCGGCTAAAGTACCTGTCCGGCGACAGCCGGGGCCCGCAACCACAGCCACCCGGCAAGGTGCCTACGTGACGCACGCGACCGACATTCGCACCGACATGCCCCCCCACATCCGCCTGAACCCCGGCGTCGCCTTCGACGCCGCCCGCGTCATGCACGCCCGCGTCAACGCCGCGGCGGTGGCGCGGCGTGTCGACAGCCTGGCGGCGCGGCGCTCGCTCAAGAAGGACCACCAGGCCGCGTGGCTGCTCAAGGCCATCCAGTGCATGGACCTCACCACGCTGTCGGGCGACGACACGCCCGGCCGCGTGCGGCGCCTGTGCGCCAAGGCGCGCGCGCCGGTGCGCGCCGATCTGCTGGCCGCCATGGGCGTGGCCGCCGTGCAGGTGGGCGCCGTGTGCGTCTATCACGAGATGATCGGCCCCGCGGTGGCCGCGCTGGCTGGCAGTGGCATCCCGGTGGCCGCGGTGTCCACCGGCTTTCCGGCCGGCCTGTCGCCGATGGAAACGCGACTGCGCGAGATCGAGCTCTCGGTGGCCGCGGGGGCGCAAGAGATCGACATCGTGATCTCGCGCCGCACCGCGTTGCTGCACGACTGGCAAGGCCTTTTCGACGAGGTTGCAGCCTACCGCCGTGCCTGCGGGCCGGCGCACCTGAAAGCCATCCTCGCCACGGGTGAGTTGCAGACGCTGGAGAACGTGGCGCGCGCCTCGTGGGCCTGCATGATGGCCGGCGCCGACTTCATCAAGACGTCCACCGGCAAGGAAGGCGTCAACGCCACGCCAGCGGTGTCGCTGGTGATGGTGCGCGCGATCCGCGAGTTTCATGAGGAGACCGGCCACATCGTCGGCTACAAGCCCGCGGGCGGCATCTCCAACGCCAAGACCGCGCTGCAATACCTGGTGCTGATGAACGAAGAGCTGGGCCCGCGCTGGCTGCAGCCCGATCTGTTTCGCTTTGGCGCGTCCAGCCTGCTCAGCGACATCGAGCGCCAGCTCGACCACCACGTCAACGGCAGCTACAGCGCGGCCTGGCGCCACGCGTTGCCCTGAGGATCGCCATGTCCCGCATCACCGAGATCATCGAATCCATGGACTACGGCACTGCCCCCGAATCGCCCGCCGAAGCGCTGCGCTGGCTGCAGGCGCAAGGCCCGGATTTCGGGCTGTGGATCGGCGGCCGCAAGGTGGCGGCGAGAGGCCACTTCGACAGCGTCAACCCGGCCACCGGCCAGACGCTGGCGCGCGTGGGCCAGGCCACAAAGGCGCAGGTCGACCGCGCCGTCGTCGCGGCACAGGCCGCGTTGCCGGCCTGGCAGGCGCTGGGCAGCCACGGCCGCGCGCGGCACCTGTATGCGCTGGCGCGCACGCTGCAAAAGCACGCGCGCCTGCTGGCGGTGCTGGAGAGCCTGGACAACGGCAAGACGATCCGCGAGAGCCGCGACATCGACATCCCGCTCGCCATCCGCCACTTCTATCACCACGCCGGCTGGGCGCAGCTGCTGGACAGCGAGTTCCCGGCGCATGACGCGATCGGCGTCGTCGGCCAGATCGTGCCCTGGAACTTTCCGCTGCTGATGCTGGC
>JANPMR010000156.1:0-2978 GCA_031427055.1 Rubrivivax sp. | reverse complement strand
CTTCAGCCCCTGCAAGACCATCACATGGTCATCGATCATCAGCACGCGCATGAAAACCCCGTTGAGCCTGGCGGCCACTCTAGCCTGAAGCCGCACGCCGGGCCCTCCGCCATTTGGCGGAGGGCGGAGGGCGGAGGGCGGAGGGCGGTGGGCGGTGCGCGGTGCGCGATGGGCTGGCCACTCCACCGTTTGGCGGATGGCGAGGCGGCGTCGAGATGACCACACTTGCGCAGCGCCGCCACCCCGCCGGGGCCAGAGACTGCAGGGGCTCATCGAGGAGGTCCGACGATGTTCAACGATTTCAACGGGGCGGCCGACCGGTTGCCCACGCCCTTTCAACACGCTGCTGCCATCGGCCTCGCCGCGCGGCAAGGCCCCGAGCGCCGCAGCCGCCCCGACAGCCGCCTCGACAGCCGCCTCGACAGGTGCCTCGACGACAGCGCCGACTGGCGCCTCGAATTGCTCGACGAAGTCGACTACGGCATCGTGGTGCTCGACTGGGACGGCAGGGTGCTCTACCTCAACCAGGCCGCCCGCAGCCGGCTCCAGGGCACGCAGGCCTTGCGCCTGGAGGGCGGTGAACTGGTGGCCACCCACCCGCGCGACGCCGCCCTGCTGGCCGGCGCTGTGCGCGCGGCGGCCGTGCAGGGCCTGCGCCGCATGGTGCGCGTGGGCCCCCAGGCCCAGCCCCTGGCGCTGGCCGTGGTGCCCGGCCCGCACTGCCCTGGCCCGAACCGCCATCGGGTGCTGGTGATGCTGCCGCGCCGCCAGCTGTGCGAGCCGCTGTCGACCTACGGCTTTGCCCGCGACCATGGCCTGAGCGCCGCCGAGACCCAGGTGCTGCAGTTGCTGTGCGACGGGCACCAGCCGATCGCGATCGCCGGGCTGCAAGGCGTGGCCATCGCCACCGTGCGCACCCAGATCGCCAGCATCCGGATCAAAACCGACACCGCCACCATCGGTGAGCTGATCCAGCGGGTGGCCCGGCTGCCGCCGATCCGCAGCGCATTGACGGCGCAGGGGGCGGACCGGTGCGCCGCCGGCGCCCCCGCCCGGCCGTCGTGAGCGCCCCGAGGCCGACCGATCGTTACCCGGGCCGACCGAGCAACACGTCATGGACACGCCACTTCATTTCGGACCATTTGTTTGATGTGCGGTGCGTCGCCAGATGACCGCCGATGACGTGCGGCCGGCGAGCGTGCCAGATCACCGCACAACCGCAGCGGGCGAACGGCTGCGGTAGCCCGGGCGCCTGGGTGCCTGTACTCAGCTTGCCGAGGCCCACGACGCCGCCATCCCCGATCTACCGCCGCCAGCTCCAGGGCTGACTGGCGGCCACGCCGCCGCCGGGCACCGGGCGCGGCGGCGCGGCGGCCGAACTGCCGCTGTTCGACGCCCACAAGCACGACAGCCGTGACGCCTGGGCGCTGGTGACGCCGAAGCAGGCGGTGGCCCTGCTGCGCCAGGCGGGGCTGCGCGGTGCGCTGGTGTCATCGTCCGACGACCAGGGCACGCAGATGCTGGTGGCCGAGGCGCCCGACCTGATCGGGCCCGAGCTGCGCGCCTACCGCAGCCGCGGCGAGATCGGCAGCTGGATGAAGGACGACAGCGTGGTGCGCTACCTCGAGGAGCGGCTGGACCGGTTCAAGTACGTCGGCATTGGCGAGTTCCAGCTCTACGGCGCCGACGCCGACCCGGCCGTGCCGCGTCGCATGGTGGCGCTGGCGCGCCAGCACCAGCTGCTGCTGCACGCGCATGCCGACGTCGATTGCATCGAGCGCCTGCTGCGCCAGTGGCCCGAGGCCCGGGTACTGTGGGCGCATTCGGGCTTCGACCGGCCCGAGGCCGTGCGCGAGGTGCTAAGCCGCCACCCGCGGCTGTGGCGATTTTTGTTCTATCCGCCCAGCGGCGCGCCGTTGACGGGGGAGATCACGGCGCCATGAGCAAAGCAAGGCTCGCGCGCGGTCACTGGGCGCGACGCGCCATCTCGGCCGGCGGCCTGGTGCTGGCGGGCGCGGCGCTGGCCGATGGGCCACCCGCCTCGGCCCTGCTGGACTCTTCAGCCACCGAGCGCCAGCAGATCCAACGCCACGGCCCTGGCCTCCCGCGCCGGCAAATGACGCCGGCAACGCCCAGGCCGGCGGCCAGCTGTTTTTCGACCCCCGCCTGTCGCCCGATGGCCGCTTTGCCTGCGCCAGCTGCCATGCGCCGCACCGGGCCTTCACCGATGGCCAAGCCCGAGCGACGGGCCGCGACCCGCTGGACCGCAACACCCCCACGCTGTGGAACGCGGTGCACGGCCGCTGGTACGGCTGGGACGGCGCCTTCGACAGCCTGTGGTCGCAGGCGCTGCACCCGCTGCGCCACCCGCGCGAGATGACCGGCAGCGCCGTGCAGGTGCAGGCCTTGTTGCAGGCCGACCCGGCGCTGGCCTGCAGGTTTCAATGGGTCTTCGGTGCCGCGCTCCAAGCCAACGCCGACCCCGAAACCACGCTAATGCAAGCAGCCAAGGCGCTGGGCGCCTTTGTCGGCTCGCTGCAGTCGGCGCCCACGCCTTTCGATTTGTTCCGCGGTGCGCTGGCCGGTGGCGATGCGCGCCGCGCCGCGTGCTACCGCTGCCCGCCCAGCGCGGCCTGCGTTTGTTCATCGGCCGCGGCCAGTGCAGCACCTGCCACGTCGGCGCCAACTTCAGCCATGGCGGCTTCGCCGACATCGGTGCGGCCTTCTTCGTGAAGCACGGCGTGGTCGCTCCCGGTCACCATGGCGGCATCACCGCGCTGCGCGCCAGCCCCTACCACCTGCTGGGCCGCCACAGCGATGCGCCAGCCGGCGCTGCGGCGCTGAAGACCCGGCAGCGATGCAGCGCCCGCCCGGGGCTGCGGTAAGGTGTGAGGCCGCCCGCCCCCGGGCCGGCGCCCACCCGGAGACAGACGATGGCCGACCCCTGCGACCACGACCACGACCACGACCATGCCCAC
>JANPMR010000155.1:0-11190 GCA_031427055.1 Rubrivivax sp. | reverse complement strand
CTGCTGGTGATGCTGGCTTCGGTGCTGGGCATCGCGGTCTTTCTCACGGCACACGGCGTCTACCCGAGCTTTGCCGAATCGCTGCGCCACGCCGCCTTCAACGTCGTGTCCATCGCCACCACCACCGGGCTGGCGACGGTGGACTACGCGCTGTGGCCGGCCTTCGCGCCGGTGCTGATGCTCTTCCTGTGCTGCTTTGCCACCTGCGCCGGCAGCACCGGCGGCGGCATCAAGATGGTGCGCGCGCTGATGCTGGTGAAGCAGGCCCGCAACGAGCTCAAACGCATCGTGCACCCGCGCGCGGTGACGCCGGTGACGATGGGCGGCGCCGTGGTCGACGCCAAGGTCATGCAGTCGGTGCTGGCCTTCATGCTCATCTACGGCGCGGTGATGATTGCCGCCACGCTGTTGCTGCTGGCCAGCGGGCTGGACGTCATCAGCGCCTTCACGGCCGTGGTGGCCTGCCTCAACAACACCGGGCCGGGCCTGGGGCAGGTGGGGCCGGCGAGCAACTTCCAGGGCCTCAGCGACTTCCAGACCTGGGTTTGCAGCATCACCATGCTGCTGGGTCGGCTGGAGCTGTTTGCGGTGCTGGTGCTGTTCACGCCGACGTTCTGGCGCAAGTAGGCCGACTCGCCAGAGCGTTCGCGCAGCAATTGCAAGCCCAGGCCCGGCGCGCGGTCTCTTGACGCGCGCTCAGGCGGCCAGCAGCCGCACCTGCGACGGCTCCAGGCCCAGGCTCACGGGGCTGCCGATCGGCAGGGCGCCCGCGCCCGCACGGTGCGCCTGGTCCACCGTCAGGTTGTGCGCACCCACGCGCACACGGTAGCGCGTGAACTCGCCGAGGAACTCGCTGGCCTCGACGGTCCCGGACATCCAGACACAGTGCGCGTCCTGTGCCGCGCCGGGCCGCGCCACCTGCAGCGAGTGCGGGCGAAAGCTCAGCAGCAGCGTGTCGCCAGTGGGCGCCCCGGCCAGCAGCGGGATGTGCAGTTCGCCCACGCCGTCGACGGCAAGCGTCAAGGTCTGCGCGCTGCGTGCGCGCACCGTGCCCGGCAGCAGGTTCATGGTGCCGACGAAGCCGGCGACGAAGCTGTTGACCGGGTCGTCGTACAGGGCCGACGGCGCGCCCACCTGCTGCACCACGCCCTTGTCGAGCACCGCCATGCGGTCGGCCGTGGTCATGGCTTCTTCCTGGTCGTGGGTCACGAACAGGGTGGTCAGGCCCAGCCGGCGCTGCATGGCCAGCAGCTCTTGGCGCATCTGCACGCGCAGCGTCTTGTCCAGGTTGCTCAGTGGCTCGTCGAGCAGCAGCACCTGCGGCTCGATGACGATGGTGCGGGCCAGCGCCACGCGTTGCTGTTGCCCGCCCGAGAGCTGGTTGGGCCGCCTTTGCGCGTAGGCCGACAGGCCCACCAGCTCCAGCGCGGCGCCTGCCTTGCGCTGGATGGTCGCCTTGTCCAGCCGGCGCTCGACGAGGCCGAAGGCCACGTTGTCCCACACCGACAGATGCGGCCACAGCGCATAGCTCTGGAAGACCATGCCGATGTTGCGCTGCCACGGCGGCTGGCCAGAGACATCGGTGCCGTCGATCAGCACCTGGCCGCGCTGGTTGCGGTTGAAGCCGGCGATCAGGCGCAGCAAGGTGCTCTTGCCCGAGCCCGACGGGCCCAGCAGCGCGAAGAATTCGCCCGGCGCGATATCGAGATTGACGTCCTTGAGCACCTCGGTCTGGCCGTAGGACAGGCGCACCTGGCGGCACTGGACACTGACCTGCTTCATGCGGGGCCCTCCCTGGGTGCCGGTGCGAGCCGGCTCTGCGTGCGTTCGACGACCACGTGCGACAGGTAAGTGCCGATGGCCACCACCGCGATGGCGAGCACGCCCAGCGCGGCGCCCGGCCCGCGGCCGGCCACGCTCTGCATGTAGAGGTAGATGCCGTAGCTCATCGGCGCCTGGCTCTCGGCCGAGGTGAGCAGGATGGTGGCCGACAGCTCCACCGCGGCGGTGATGAAACTGGTGACGAAGCCGGCCAGGATGCCGCCGGCCATCAAGGGCAGCAGCACGCGCCGGATGGTGCGCAGCTGCGTCGCGCCCAGGCTCTCGGCGGCCTCTTCCAGCGAGACATGCACCTGCTGCAGGGCCGCGATGCAACTGCGCAGTGCATAGGGCAGCCGCCGCACCGCATAGGCCAGCATGATCATGACCCAGGTGCCGGTGAACAGGATGTCGGTGCCCGGCAAGGTGACGCCCTTGTACAGGCGCAGGTAGCCGATGGCCAGCACGATGCCGGGCACGGCCAGCGAGGCGGTGGCGATCCAGTCCAGCCATTGCCGCGCCGGCAGCGTGGTGCGCAGGATCAGGTAGGCGATGGTCACGCCCAGCAGCACGTCGATGCCGGCGGCCAGGCCGCAGTAGAGCAGCGTGTTGCGGATCATGCTGCTCGAGTCCTGGAACACGGTGGCGTAATGCGCCAGCGTGTAGGCGTCGGGCAGCGGCGAGAAGCTCCAGACCTTGGCAAAGCTCAGCAGCAGCACGCCCAGGTGCGGCGACAGCACCACCAGCAGCACGACGCCGATCCAGGCGTAGGCCATGAACGAGCCGCTTGCGCTCAGCTCGCGGCGCTGGATGCTGCCGCCGCCTTTTTGCGTGGTGGCGTAGTCCTTGCCCTTGAGCACACGCGCGGCGAGCGCCATCGCGGCGATCGAGAAGACGATCATGATGACGCTGATGACGTAGCCCATCGGATCCTCCAGGCCCACCTGGGTGATGCGCAGGTAGGCCTGTGGCGCCAGGAGGTTGGTCTGGCCCAGCACCAGCGGCGTGCCCAGGTCGTCGAAAACCTTGACGAAGACCAGCGAGGCGCCGGCCACGAAGCCGGGCAGGCCGAGCGGAAAGATCACGCGCCAGAACAGCCGCCAGCCGCGGCAGCCCAGGTTCATGGCCGCTTCTTCCATCGCGCCGTCGATGTTGCGCAGCGCCACCGTCAGGTTCATCAGGATGAACGGAAAGTAGTGGATGGCCTCGACGAAGATCACGCCGTTCAGCCCGTCCATGATCGGCACGCTGACGCCGAAGGCCTCCTTCAGCAGCAGGTTCAGCGATCCCGAGCGGCCGAAGATCAGTTGCAGCGCCACCGCGCCAACGAAAGGCGGCATGATCAGCGGCAGCACGCCCAGCGTCTGGATCAGCAGCGCGCCGCGGAAGTCGAAGCGCACCGTGAGGTAGGCCAGCGGCACCGCGATGAGGGCCGCGAACACGGTCGACATCACGGCCACGTAAAGGCTGTTGAAGAACGATTCCTTCATCAGCCCCTGCGAGAAGAAGGCCGCGAAGTGGCCCAGCGTGGGCGTGCCGTCGGATTCGATGAAGGCGGTGATGAACACCCGCCCCACCGGCAGCACCAGGAAGAGCAGCAGGAAGGCGAGCACCAGCGCGCCGGCGAGCCAAGCGCCCGGCCGCACGGCGGCCAGACGCCCGGCTGGCGAGCGTTCAGCTGGCGAGTGCAAGCGCCTGCTCGGCCAGGGCGCGGGCGCGCTCGTAGTTGGCGCGCGCGCTGCTGTTCCAGTGGTCTTCCAGCGCCGTCACGCGCTTGTTCACCGCGGCGTCCTTCTTGCTCGCCGAGAAGGTCAGCAGGAAGTCCTTGTCCTTGACCTTGGCGGCATCAACCACCGGTGCAAAGGCGGCGGCGCGCGCGTCCTTCAGCAGCGCAGCGGCCTTGGCGCCGGGCTTCTTGGCCAGCGCGGCCTCAGCGGCGTGGATCGCCTTGGTGGCGGCCTGCAACTCCTTGATGCGGAAGGTGATGGTCTGGTCGAACAGCGCCGAGACGACGTTGTAGCGCGACTCCGACAGGTCGGAGTCGAACTGCACCTTGGCGCGCTTGGCGATCTCGAACGGGTCCGGGTAGCCCTGCGGCGCCTTGCCGCCCATCGCCGCCGGCGGCAGGATGGGCAGGCGCGAGATCTTGGGGTCGTACAGCAGCTGCTGGCCTTCGAGCGAGACCGTGTAGCGGATGAAGGCCCGCGCCTCGGCCGCGTTCTTGCTGCCGGCCACCAGGGCGATGTTGGCCGGCACCACGGCGGTCACGTCGGGGTAGACAAAATCCACCGGGAAGCCGCTGTACTTGCCCGCCAGGCCGAAGAAGTCGATCACCAGGCCGATGCCGAACTGGCCGTTGTTGACGCCGTCGGGCACGCCGAAGCTGCGTTCGGTGATGGCAGCGCAATTGCCGGTGATCTGCAGCAGCTGCGTCCAGCCCTTGTCCCAGCCCTCGCCCTGCAGCATCGTTTCGACCGTCAGATGCGTGGTGCCCGAGCGCGACGGCGAACTCATCGCCACGTGGCCGAAGTACACCGGCTTGGCCAGGTCGGCCCACTGCCGCGGTGCCGGCAGCTTGTTGGCCGCCATGTAGCGCGTGTTCCACATCAGGCCGTAGCCGGCCAGCGCCTGGCCCAGGTACATGCCTTGCGGATCGTTGATGGGATAGGCGCCCACCTTGGCCGGTGCGGCCTTGTTGGCCAGGTCGGCCACGTTCTCGAGCAGCTTGAGCCCCGACAGCACCTCGAAGGCATCGGGCGCGCTGGCCCAGAAGATATCGGGCCGCTGGCCGACGGGCAACTCGCGCACGTAGGCAATGCCCTGCACGGTGTTCTTGTTCAGGACCTCGATCTTGATCGACGGGTTGGCCTTCTCGAACGCGGCCTTGTAGGCCTGTGTCAGCTCCTTGGGGAAGGAGGTCACGACGGTCACCGTGCCAGCCCAAGCCGGCGCGGTGAAGATGGCCATGGCAGCCGCCAATGCGAGGTACAAACCGGTGAATGCAGAGCGCAGCATCGTGGAGTCCTTGAAGTCGTGCACAGGGTGACGTGCACGATAGCGGCGGCCCACGGCGCTTGCCTATCGGGGTTTGTGATGCGGCCGGTCGAGGCCGCGGCTTTCAGTCGCCCACGATCCTTCGTTCGCGCACGATGGCGCCGAAGCGTTTGCTGTCGTCGGCCATCTTGGCCGCAAACTGCTCCGGGCTCATCGGCGTGGGCACGCCGCCGATGGCGTTGATGCGCTCGCGCGTGGCGGGTGTGGCCAGGATGCGGTTGACCTCGGCGTTGAGCCGGCCCACCACCGCTGCCGGCGTGCCTGCCGGCGCGTAAAGGCCGAACACGGTGTCGGCGTCAAAGCCTTTCAGCCCGGCCTCGCCAAGCGTGGGCGTGTCCGGAAACAGCGGGCTGCGCGACGGGCTGCCCACGGCCAGCAGGCGCAGCCGGCCGGCGCGGATGTGCGGCACCGCGATGCCGGGATCGAACAAGAAATCCAGTTGCCCGCCCAGCATGTCGGTCAGGGCAGGCGCCGCGCCACGGTAGGGGATGTGCACCGCAAACACGCCGGCCATGCTCTTCATCATCTCGGTCGCCAGGTGCGGGCTGCTGCCGTTGCCAGGGCTGCCAAAGCTGCGCCGGCCGGGGTGGGCCTTGAGGTCGGCCAGGAGGCCGGCAAAGTCCTTGATGGGGCTGTCGGCGCGCACCACCAGAAACACCAGCACGCGCGCCGCGGCGGCCACGGGGATGATGTCCTTCAGCGGATCGAAGGGCATCTTGGCGTAGATGTGCGGGTTGACCGACACCGTGCCGCCGCTGGCAAACAGCAGCGTGTGGCCATCGGCCGCGCTCTTGGCCACGGCATCGGCGCCCAGGTTGCCGCCGGCGCCGCCGCGGTTCTCGACCGTCACGGTCTGGCCCAGCGATTCCTGCAGCGGCTGCGCCAGCGCTCGTGCCAGCTGGTCGGCCGCGCCGCCGGGCGGAAAGTTGACGACGATGCGGATCGGCTTGGCGGGCCAGGCTTGCGCCTGCGCCCAGGGTGCGAGCGTGGCGCCGGCCAGCAGGGCGGTGGCGGTTCTGCGGTTGATGAGGTTCATCTCAGGTCTCCGGCTTGCCTGTTGATCAATCGACCCACACGTCGACGAGCACGGGCTCGGGCGACGCGATGGCGTGTTGCAGCACATCGGCCAGGGTGGCAGCTTCGCGCACGCGCAGGCCCTTGACGCCATGGCCGGCGGCCAGGGCCACGAAGTCGAGGTCGGGCAGCTCGGTGCCGGGCAAGTGTGCGCCCGGCGCAAAGCCGAACACCGGCGCAAAGTGGTGCAGCGCCGCGTACTGGCGGTTGTTGACGATGATGAAAGTGATCGGCAGCTTGAACTGCGCCGCCGTCCACAGCGCCTGGATCGCGTACATCGCCGAGCCGTCGCCGATGAGCGCGATGAGCTTGGCCTGCGGCCGCGCCAGTGCCACGCCCACGGCAGCCGGCAGGCTGTGGCCCAGGCCGCCGCTGCACATCGTGTAGAAGCTGCCGCTGGCGTGAAAGGGCAGGTGGCGTTGCAGGATGGGGCGCGCGCTGGGCGCTTCTTCGACGACCACGCTGTCGCGGCCGCGCACCTGCGCCAGCGTCTGCATCAGGTAGGCCGTGCTGATGCGATCGCCCGCGGTGGGCATCTCGATCACGGGCGCCGGCTCGCGCAGCAGTGGTGCGTCGCGCATGGGCCGCGCCGGCCGCGCCAGCAGGTCCAGCAGCGCCAGCCGCACGCTGCTGAACACGGCGGTGCCCACGGGCGCCCAGGCGGCGGCCTGCGGGTCGTCGGTGATCTGGATCAGCGTGGCGCCGGCCGGCACATGCGGGCCTTGGCCATCGACGTGGTACGTGAACGCGGGCGCGCCCAGCGCCAGGATCAGGTCGTGGCCGTCCAGCAGTTGCACGATGCGCTCGCGCGCCGCGGGCAGGAAACCGGCAAACAGGGGGTGGTTTTCGGGGAAGCTGCAGCGGCCGCTCATCGGCGCCACCCAGACGCGCGCGTTGTGGCGCTCGGCCAGTTGCACGGCCTCACCAAAGGCGCCGTCGCGGTCCACCGCGGCGCCCACCACAAAGGCCGGGCGCGCAGCCGCATCGAGCAAGTCGCCCAGCTCGGCCAGCAGCGCGGGCTCGCCCCGCAGTTGCGTGCTCATGCGCCGCGGCGCGACGGGCTCAGTCGGCACGGCCCAGTCGTCGGCCGGCACGCTCACCAGCACCGGCCCGCGCGGCGGCGTCATCGCCACGTGATAGGCGCGGGCGATGGCCAGCGGCACGTCCTGCGCGCGCGCCGGCTCGACGCTCCACTTGACGTAGGGCTTGGGCAGCTCGGTGGCCTGCGCGCTGTGCAAGAAGGGGTCGAAGGGCAGGATGGCGCGCGCCTGCTGCCCGGCGGTGATGACCATCGGCGTGCGGTTCTTGAAGGCCGTGAAGATGTTGCCCATGGCGTGGCCCACGCCGGCCGCCGAGTGCAGATTGACGAAGCTGGCGTTGCCCGTGGCCTGCGCATAGCCATCGGCCATGCCGACGACCACGCTCTCCTGCAGGCCCAGCACGTAGCGGAAGTCGGCCGGCCAGCCCAAAAACAGCCCCAGCTCGGTGGAGCCGGGGTTGCCAAACACGGTGCTCATGCCATGCGCGCGCATCAGCGCCCAGGTGGCTTCGCGGACGAGCATCGTGGCGGGCGCGGCGCTGGGCGTCGGGGCAGGCATGGCGCTGGCCTCAGAACGGGTAGTGCCGCTCGGTCAATTGCACGGTGATCCAGCGCAGTTCGGTGAACTCATGCACGCCGGCCTTGCCGCCAAAGCGGCCCATGCCCGAGCCCTTGACGCCGCCGAAGGGCATCTGCGCTTCATCGTGCACGGTGGGGCCGTTGACGTGGCAGATGCCGCTTTCGATGCGCCGCGCCACGGCCATGGCGCGCGCGATGTCGCGTCCGAACACGGCCGCTGACAGGCCGTACTCGTTGTCGTTGGCGCAGTCCACCGCCGCGTCGACGCCGTCCACCCGCACCACGCACTTCACGGGGCCGAAAGTTTCCTCGTGATAGATGCGCATCCTGCGCGTCACGTGGTCCAAGAGGGTGGCCGGCATCAGCGTGTCGGTGGCCTTGCCGCCGCACACCAGTTTGGCGCCCAGGGCCAGCGCGTCGTCGATGAGCGCGTTGCAGTGCTCCACCGTGCCCATGCCGATCACGCTGCCCAGCACCACCGGCGCTGGCTTGCGCGGGTCGCCCAGCGGCAGGCTCTTGGCCTTCTTGGCAAAGCGCGCGACAAAGTCATCGGCGATCTTGGCGTCGACGATGAAGCGCTCGGTGCTCATGCAGATCTGGCCGCTGTTGGCAAAGGCGCCGAAGGCCGCGCCGTTGACGGCGGCGTCGAGGTCGGCATCGTCCAGCACCACCATTGGCGCCTTGCTGCCCAGCTCGAGCACCACCGGCTTCAGATACTTGGCGCAGGTCATGGCGATGAGCTTGCCCACGCGCGTGCTGCCGGTGAAGTTGACGCGCCGCACGGCGGGGTGTGCCACCATGGCCTCGACCACCGCGCCGGCATCGGCCGGGGCGTTGGTGATGTAGTTGACGACGCCCGGCGGGAAGCCAGCGTCCTGGAAGGCTTCGACGATGAGCTGGTGCGTGTGCGGGCAGTTTTCGCTGCCCTTGAGCACCACGGTGTTGCCGCAGGCCAGCGGCACGCAGATGGCGCGCACGCCCAGGATGATGGGCGCGTTCCAGGGCGCGATGCCCAGCACCACGCCGGCCGGTTGGCGCACGCCCATGGCCAGGCTGCCGGGCACGTCGGACGGAATCACCTCGCCGGCGATCTGCGTCGTCAGCGAAGCGGCCTCGCGGATCATGCCCGCCGCCAGGTGCACATTGAAGCCGGCCCACATGCCGGTGGCGCCGGTCTCGGCGGACACGGTCTCGATGAACTTCGGCGTCTTGGCCTCCAGCGCATCGGCGGCCTTCAGCAGCAGCATGCGGCGCTCGGTGGGGCCCGTCTGGCTCCAGGTCTTGAAGGCTTCGGCGGCGGCCTCTACCGCGGCCACGGCATCGCCGACGCTGGCCGCGGGCGCGCGCGTGACCACGCTGCCGTCCAGCGGGTTGCGGCGCTCGAAGGTGGCGCCCTTCTCGGCGGTGACGGCCAGGCCGTTGATCAGCATGTGAAGTTCAGACATAGGGTGCTCCTTGGAATGTGAAAGGGCAGTGGCCGACGACACCGCGGCGTCGGTGCCCAGGTAGGCGTGACGGATAACGGTGCTGCGCGCCAGCAGGCTGGCCGGACCGCTGGCGACGAGCGCGCCGCGCTCGAGCACGTAGCCGCGGTCGGCCACGGCCAGCGCCTTGCGCACGTTCTGCTCGACCATCAGCACGGTGGTGCCGGCGTCGGCGATGCGCCGCGCGATGGCGAGCAGTTCGTCGACCATCTTCGGCGCCAGGCCGAGCGAGGGCTCGTCGAGCATCAGCAGGCGCGGCGCGCTCATCAGCGCGCGCGCCACGGCCACCATCTGCTGCTCGCCGCCGCTCATCGTGCCGGCCAGTTGACGGCGGCGCTCGCGCAGCTTGGGAAAGTCGTCGAAGGCCTGCTCCAGGCGCAGCTTGCGGCCGGCCGGTGGCAGCAGCCAGGCGCCGAGTTCGAGGTTTTCTTCGACCGTCATCTGCGCAAAGAGCTGGCGGCCTTCGGGCACCAGCGCCAGGCCGCGCTGCACGATGGCGGACGCCTTGGCGCCGCGCTCGATCTCGTCGCCGTCCAGCAGCAGGCGGCCGCCGCGCGGGATGAGCCCGGCGATGGCCTTGAGCAGGGTCGTCTTGCCGGCGCCGTTGGGCCCCAGGATGACGGTCAGGCCCGGCCGCACCTCGAGCTTGAGATCGCGCAGCACCAGAAAGGGCCCGTAGCCCGCCGACAGGCCCTCGATCCTGAGGTGGGCCAGCTTGCGTGCCAGTGCGGATTCGATGTCGTTCAGCATCGCGTCACGGCGCCTCGGCCATCTCATCACCCAAGTAGGCCTCGATGACCTCGGCATTGCGCACCACCTCGGACGGCAGCCCGTCGGCGATCTTGCGGCCCTGGTGCATGACCAGCACGCGCTCGACGTGGCGCAGCAGCGTGGTCACGGCGTGCTCGATCCAGATCACCGTGAGGTCGAGCTCGTCGCGCAGGCGGCGGATGAGCTGCGCCATGGTCTCGATCTCGCTTTCGGTCAGGCCGGCGGCCACCTCGTCCAGCAGCAGCAGCTTGGGCCGCGTCGCCAGCGCCATGCCGATCTCGAGCAAGCGCTGCTGGCTGGGCGTGACGGCGCCGGCCGGCAGCGCAGCCTGGCCCGTCAGGCCGATGAGGGCCAGGATGCTGGCCTCGTCCTTGAGCAGCCACGAGCCGCTGCGATGGCGGCCGGCAAACTGCAGGCCGAAGTCGATGTTGGCGGCCACACTGAGCTCGGCAAAGACGCGCGGCGTCTGGAAGGTGCGCGCGATGCCCTGGTGCGCAAAGCGGTGCGGCGCCGCGCCCGTGAGGCGCCGGCCCTGCACGAAGAGCTCGCCCGACGTGGGCAGCTGCACGCCCGACAAGGCGTTGAAGAAGGTCGTCTTGCCCGCGCCATTGGGGCCGATGATGCCCACCAGCTCGCCGACGGCGAAGGCGGCGCTGACGCCGTCCACCGCGGTCAGTCCGCCAAAGCGCACGGTGAGCGCGCGGGCTTCGAGCAGCGAGTGGCCGTTCATTGCGCGGCCTCTTTCGACTTCGGGGCGCGCAGCGTGCGCCACCAGGCGCGCGTGTCGTCGCGCCAGCCACGCAGCGTGTCCATGCGCAGCGAGGCCAGGCCGCCGGGCAGGTAAAGCACGCACAGGATGAGCAGCAGCCCGAGCGACATCATGTAGACCTGCGGCGCCTGCAGCCGCAGCGTCTCGGCCAGCACGCTGAAGACCACGGCGGCGAGCAGCGGCCCCCACAGCGTGGACGCACCGCCGATGAGGGCGATGAGCACGGTCTGGAAGCCGATGAAGGGGTTGAACACGGTCATCGGGTCGATGTAGGTCCAGCGCACGCTCATGGCCGCGCCGGTAGCGCCGGCAAAGGCCGCGATGAGCGCGAAGCCGCCGATCTTGACCAGCCGCGTGTTCACGCCCAGGGTTTGCGCGCGCTGCTCGTCGGCGCCGATGCCGGCCATCGCCAGGCCAAAGCGGCTGCGCCGCACCGTGATCGAGACCGCAATCGCCAGCACCGCCAGGCCCAGCACGGTGAGGTAGATGGTGTCGCGCTCGGGCACCACGGTGAGCACGCGGCCCACCGTGCCGGTGACTTGCTTTTCCCAGTAGGTGATGGCGTGGCGGATGAGCTCGGTCATGCCGAAGGTGAGCACCGC
>JANPMR010000154.1:0-5711 GCA_031427055.1 Rubrivivax sp. | reverse complement strand
CACGTAGACTTCTGCTCACGCAAGGTGCGGCCCCCGCCGCCCGGCCCCATAGCCATTCAATAGGATCAACATGAAGCGCACTCTCATCGTCGCCGCCCTTTCGGCAGTGACCGCCACCTCGGCTTTCGCCCAGAGCGCCGTCACCATTTACGGCCGTCTCAACACCAGCGTCGAGCGCCAGGACAACAACGGCCTGAAGACCACGCAAATGGTGAACAACTCGTCGCGTCTGGGCTTCAAGGGCAGCGAAGACCTCGGCGGCGGCCTCAAGGCCGGCTTCCAGCTTGAGCACGGCTTTGACTCCTCCACCGGACTGCCCGGCGCCGCGTTCTGGGGTCGCCAATCTGAAGTCAATCTCGGCGGTGGTTTCGGCACCCTGCGCCTGGGCCGCTTCACGAGCGAAGCCTACTTCGCCACGTCCGACTACATCGGCATGCACAACCACGAGACCGGCACCTCCAGCGACGCGCTGTATGCCTACGTCGGCCGCGACACCAACAAGCTGGCCTACCGCACGCCCGAGTTCGTCAAGGGCCTGACGGTCGAAGCCGCCCTCAGCCTCAACGAAGGCAGCGCCGCCAACGCGCGCAGCTACGACGTGGCCGCCAACTACCAACTCGGCGCCCTGCACCTTGGCTTCGGCTACGAGAAGTTCGGCCGTGCCAAGCAGTTCGCGGTCAGCGGCCTGTACGAGATGGGCTCGTTCGTCTTCGGCGGCATGGTCCAGCGCGACAGCGATGCCTACGGCTCGGGCAACCGCACCAACTTCCGCGGTTCCCTGGCCTACATGATGGGTGCCAGCGAGTTCCACGTGAACATCGGCAAGGCCGGCGACTACAGCAACACCCCGCAGAGCGGCGCCACCCAGATGACCCTGGGCTACAACTACAACCTCAGCAAGCGCACCAAGGTCTACGGTTTCTACACCAAGATCAACGCCGAGCGGAACACCGGCTACGCCAGCGATTTCAGCTCGCTGGCCGCGGGCGTGCGCCACAACTTCTGATCGCCTCACGGCGCTGTCAGTCCGAAAGGGCCGGTCGAGAGACCGGCCCTTTTTTCATGGGCTGATCAAGCGCGCGGATGGTGCTGCGCGTGCAGCACCCGCAGCCGCTCGCGCGCGACATGGGTGTAGATGGTGGTGGTGCCGATGTCGGCGTGGCCCAGCAGCATCTGCACCGCGCGCAGGTCGGCGCCGTGGTTGAGCAGGTGGGTTGCAAAGGCGTGCCTCAGCGTGTGCGGCGACAGCGGCGCCGTGATGCCCGCCGCCACGGCTTGCTGCTTGACGATGCGCCAGAACATCTGCCGCGACATGCCGGCACCGCGCCGCGTCACGAAGAGCGCGTCGCTGGCCTGCCGGCCCAAGATCTCCGGCCGCGATTGCGCCAGGTAACGCCGCAACCAATCGTGCGCCTCGGCACCAAAAGGCACCAGCCGCTCGCGCGAGCCCTTGCCGGTGACATGCACGACGCCCTGGTCCATGCCGAGGTACACGGTCTTGAGCGTGACGAGCTCGCTCACACGCAGGCCGCTGGCGTACATCAGCTCGATCATGGTGCGGTCGCGCAGGCCCAGCGGCGTGTCGGTGTCCGGCGCCGCCAGCAGCGCTTCGACCTGGCTCTCGGACAAGGTCTTGGGCACGCGCAGGGCCTGCCGCGCCGCCAGCAGGCGCAGCGTCGGGTCGGCCGTCACCAGGTGCTCGCGCACGGCCCAGCGAAAGTAGCGCTTGAAGACGGTGAGCCGCCGGTTGGCGGTGGTGGCGCGGGTGGCTTTGTGGCGCGCGGCCATGAAGGCCAGCAGGTCGGGCTCGGCGGTCTCGTCCAGCGCCTTGGCCTGCGCCACCAGCAGCCAGGCGGCGTACAGCGTCAGGTCACGCCGGTAGGCCGCCAGCGTCAACGGCGCCAACCCGTCCTCGATCCACAGCGCGTCGATGAAGCGATCGATCGCGCCCTGACTGGCCGGTGCGGCGGCCACCGGCGTGCCCGTCAATCGAGCTTCAACCCCTGCGTGGCCACGACGGTCTTGTAGACCTCGAGCTCGGCCTTGATCTGCACCGCAAACTGCTCGGGCGTGTTGCCCAGCACCAGCGAACCGGTGTCCTCGATGCGCTTGCGCACCACCGGGTCCTCGAGCGCCTTTTTGGCCGCCGCATGGACGCGGTCAATCACGTCCTTGGGCGTGCCCTTGGGCGCCAGCAAGCCGTAGTAGGCCATGCGGTTGACGGGCTCCAGGCCGACTTCCTTGAAGGTGGGCACGTTGGGCAGCTGCGACAGCCGCTGCGGCGCCGAGACGACGATGGGGATCAGCCGCCCGTCCTTGATGAAGGGCAGCGCCGACGGCATGTTGTCGAAGATGATCTGCACCTGCCCGGCCACGGTGTCGTTGAGTGCCGGGCCGGCGCCGCGGTAGGGGATGTGCGTCATGAAGACGCCGGCCAGGCTCTTGAACAGCTCGGTCTGCAAGTGCCCGATGCCGCCCGTGCCCGAACTGGCGTAGCTGTACTTGCCCGGGTTCTTCTTCAGCTCCGCGATGAAGCCCGTGTAGTCGCGCGCCGGAAACGACGGATGCACCGCAATCACGTTGGGCGTGGCGGCCAGGTTGGTGATGGGTGCGAAGTCGGTCAACGGGTTGTAGCCGATCTTCGGGTTGATGGCCGGGTTGGCGGCGGTGGTCGAGACGGTTGCCATGCCCAGCACGTGGCCGTCGGGCGGCGACTTGATCATCTCGAGCGCGCCGATCGCTCCGCCGCCGCCGGCCTTGTTCTCGACCACGACCTGCTGGCCCAGTGCCGTGCCCATGCTCTGGCTCACGATGCGCGCGACGATGTCGGTCGTGCCGCCGGGCGCAAAGGGCACGATCAGCCGCACCGGCTTGCTCGGGTAGGCCTGGGCGTGTGCGGCCAGCGGCAAGGCCGCGGTCAGTGCGGCAAGCGCCGCCAGCGGAATCAATCGAGTCAGGCTCATCGCAGTCTCCAGGTGTCGTGATCGGTGCATCAGCCGGGCGCGCCGAGCAGGCCCGCCTTCAGCTTCTTGTCGTAAGGCCGCTCGCCAATGAAGGCGCGCAGCACGGCAGCGTAGAAGTCTTCGCCGGCAATGGCGTCGCCACGCAGTGTGCCATTGAGCGAAAAGAGCATGCCCCGCGCGGGGTCGAGGTCCAAGTCCACGATGTCGCCGAGGCGCACCGTGCCAGCGGCGCTGATGCGCGACTCGAAGGCTTTCAGGCGCTCGACCAGGCGCGGCAGTTCGTCCGGTGCGGCGTTGCGTTCCACACCGTGCTGAACGGCCTTCACGAACTCGGCCGCCGGCACGTCGCGCAGCAAGCGCATCTGCAGGCGTTTGGGGCCGGCCAGCGCCAGCACCTCGGCCACGCTCGATGTCGGCGCCGTCAGGTACAGCGCTGCCGCGTAGCCCTTGATCCAGGCCACCGCGCGCACGCCGGTGCCGTTGAGCACCAGCTCGCGCCCGGCCACCAGGGCACGGCGCTCGAACGGCTGGCCCTCGACCACGACGGGCGCCGCGGCCACGGCACCCGGGCCGGCCAGGCAGGCAAGCAAGAAAGTGCGGCGGTGCAACGTGCGCGAGGGCATGGCGGGATTGTGATGCTTGCCCCAGTCGCCATCCGCATCGGGGTCACGGCGATACTGCCCGCCATGCAAGATGCCCTGCTGTTGCTGCCCGACTTTGCGCTCATCCTCACGGGCTTCCTGATCTGCCGCTACACGCCGCTCAACCGCCCGGTATGGGACGGCGCCGAGCGGCTGGTGTACTTCCTGCTGTTCCCGGCGCTGCTCTTCACCGCCATCGTGCGCAACCCGATCTCGCTGGCCAACGCCCTGCCGCTGGCCGGTGCCGGGCTGGCCGTGGTGGCGCTGGGGGTGGTACTGGCCTATGCGCTGGGCGCCCTGCCGGGTGTCGATGCGCGGCTGCATGCATCGGGCGCGCAGACCGCCTTTCGCTTCAACTCCTACGTCGCCCTGGCACTGGCCGAGCGCCTGGCCGGCAGCGAAGGCGTGGCCTGGATGGCGCTGCTGGTGTCGGTGTGCGTGCCGCTGTGCAACGTGGCCGCCGTGTGGCCGCTGGCGCGCCACGGCGGGCAGGGCTATCTGCGCGAGCTGGCACGCAACCCGCTCATCATCGCCACCAGCTCGGGCCTGCTGTGCAATCTGCTGGGCCTGAAGCTGCCCGCGCTGGCCGACACCACGCTCGGCCGCATGGGGGCGGCCGCGCTGCCGCTGGGGCTGATGGCGGTGGGCGCCGGCCTGCAACTGGGCGCCCTGCGCGAAGGGCCGAGGCTGGCCATGGCGCTGCTGGCCATCCGCCATGTGCTGCTGCCGGCCTGGGCCGTGCTGCTGGTGCTGACGCTGGCGCTGCCGCTGGGCCAGCAGGCCGTGGTGATGGCCTTCGCGGCCATGCCCACCGCGTCCAGCGCCTACGTGCTGGCGGTGCGCATGGGCGGCCACGGCGGCTATGTGGCCGGGCTGGTCACGGTGTCGACGCTGCTGGCCATGGTGGCGCTGCCGGTGTGGCTGGCGGTGTGGCGCGCGTTCGGCGTGTGACGCCCGCGGACGGGTCAGCGCTGCGCCAGCGCCCAGTCGATGTGCTCGCGCACCAGCGCGCAGGCGCCGTCGCGGGCGGCTTCCAAGGCACGCGCGATCACCTCATCGCCGCATTCGCGCCAGGCGTTGCCCAGCGCCACCGCCAGGTTGCGGCGCCAGCGCACGTGGCCGATGCGGCGGATGGCGCTGCCCTCGGTGTGGCGCAAGAAGTCGGCCTCGTCCCAGGCCCACAGTTGCAGCAGCGTGGCCGTGCCCAGCGGCTCGCGTGTGTCGAAGTCGGGCAGCGTGGCGCGCTGCGCGTACTTGTTCCAGGGGCAGACCAGCTGGCAGTCGTCGCAACCGTAGATGCGGTTGCCCATCAGCGGCCGCAGCGCCGGGTCGATGGGCCCGGCGTGCTCGATGGTGAGATAGCTGATGCAGCGCCGCGCGTCCAGGCGGTAGGGCGCCACGATGGCCTGCGTGGGGCAGATATCGATGCAGGCGCTGCAAGTGCCGCAGTGCGTGCTGACGGGTGCATCGGCGGGCAAGGGCAGGTCGATGAAGATCTCGCCCAGAAAGAACATCGAGCCGGCCTCGCGCGTCAGCGCCAGCGTGTGCTTGCCGCGCCAACCCAGGCCGGCACGCGTGGCCAGCTCGACCTCGAGCACGGGTGCCGAGTCGGTGAACACGCGATGGCCAAACGGGCCGACCTCGGCCGCCAATCGATCGGCCAGGCCTTGCAGCCGCTGGCGCAACACCTTGTGATAGTCACGGCCGCGCGCATAGACCGAGACCACGGCGCGCTGCGGGTCGTGCAGCGCCGACTCTTCACGCGCTGCCCAGTCAGCGCCGGCATCGCGCGGCAGGTAATCCATGCGCGCCGTGATCACGCGCACCGTGCCCGGCACCAATGCGGCCGGCCGCGCCCGCTTGAGGCCATGCGCCGCCATGTAGCCCATGCCGCCGTGAAAGCCCGCCTCCAGCCACGCCAAGAGCCCGGCTTCGGCCGCCGTCAAGTCGATCTCGGCAATGCCGATCTGTGAGAATCCCAGCTCTCGCGCCCACCCCCGCAGCTGCTGCACCAGCATCTGCCCATTGAAGTGATGCTCTCCCGGCATGCACCGATTCTAGGAAGCCGCCACTTCCGCTGGCCCGACGAGGCCGGCTGCGCCGCATA
>JANPMR010000153.1:0-2853 GCA_031427055.1 Rubrivivax sp. | reverse complement strand
GGCCATGCGCATCTACAAGGAAGAGATCTTCGGCCCCGTGCTGGCCTGCATGCGCGTGCCCGACTTCGCAGCCGCGCTGCAACTCGTCAACGAGCACGAGTTCGGCAACGGCGTGGCCTGTTTCACCAGCGACGGCGGCGTCGCGCGCGAATTTGCGCGGCGCGTGCAGGTGGGCATGGTCGGCATCAACGTGCCGATCCCGGTGCCGATGGCCTGGCACGGCTTTGGCGGCTGGAAGAAAAGTCTGTTCGGCGACATGCACGCCTACGGCGAAGAAGGCGTGCGCTTCTACACCAAGCAAAAGAGCGTCATGCAGCGCTGGCCGGGCAGCATCGGCAAGGGGGCGGAGTTTGTGATGCCGACGGCGAAGTAGCGGGTCACGGCTGCGGCTGCGGCGCGGCGCGAACGACCCCGACCGAGCACGAGGACAGGCTTGCCAATGTCGTACGGCTGCGCGCTCAAGGCGCCGTGCGCACGTAGCGCCAGACCGTCTTGCGCTCGACCCAGTCCGCCGTCTCGCGGGCGAACTGCATGAAGTGCGCCGACTGCAGGTGGGCCTGGACCGCCGCCTCGTCGTCATAGAGCTCGTAGAGGAAGAACAGTGCCGCATTGGCCGGGTCGCGGCAGACGTCGAACTGCCTGCAGCCCGGCTCGCAGTCGACCGAGGCCTGGGCATTGGCGCGGATGGCGGTGTCGAAGGCGTCGATGTAGGCGGGCTTGACGCGGAAGTCGACGACGAGGGCTTGCACGATAGTGGACTCCTGGCGCGGCAATCGGTCAGTCGAGCTGCAGCTTTACCTTCTTGGCCACCTCGGCATAGGTCTTCTGGACAATGTCATTGGGCGTGCCGGCCGGCGCCATCAGGCCGAACCCCGACGACACTTCGAAGCCCTTGAGGCCGGCCTCGTCCAGCGTCGGCACCTCCGGCAGGGCGGACGAGCGTTTGCCGGTGGTGACCGCCAACGCGCGGATCTTGCCGGACTTGATGTGCGGCAGGCATGACGCCACGGTGTCGAACATGATCTGGATCTGGCCGCCGAACAGGTCCACCAGCGCCGGCGCACTGCCCTTGTAGGGCACGTGCAGCAAGTCCACGCCGGCCATGTCGGCGAACTGCTCGCCGATCAGGTGGTGCGCCGTCCCCTGGCCAGTGCTGCCGTAACTGAGTTTGCCCGGCTGAGCCTTGGCCAGTGCAATCAACTCGGCCACGTTCTTCGCCGGCAGGTTGGCTGGAACGATGACGACATTGGGCACGACGCCCACCACGGTGATCGGCGTCAGGTCGCGCTGGAACTCGTAGCTGCGCTTGGTGTAGACGGCCTGCGCGATCGAGTGGTGCACTGCGCCCATCAGCAGCGTGTAGCCGTCGGCGGGCGACTTGGCGACAAAGTCCGCGCCCAGGCGCAGACCGGCGCCCGGCTTGTATCGATCACGACACTCTGGCCCCAGGCTCCCTGCAGCCACTGGGCGACCAGGCGGGCGAGCTGATCGGTGCTGCCGCCCGGTGGCGAGGGCACGACGATCTTGATCGGCCGGTTCGGATGGGCCGGCGATTGGGCCGACAGCGGCTTGGCGGCCAGAGCCAACATTGCGGCAGACATCATGCGGCGGCGTGTGAACGCGGGGCGCATCGGATTGACCTCCGGTGAAAGGGTGGCGGGGGAGAGCGAAGGAAAGACGCTGCTGGTGGCTAGAGGCAGCGCGTCACAAGGACTGGATGAAGCGCGGCAGCCACAGCGACAGTTGCGGAAAGTAGGTCACCAACAGCACCACCGTGAAGGTGGCGGCCATCAGCGGCCACAGCGCCTGGGTGATCTCGCCGATGCCGGCCCGCGCCAGCTTGGCGGCCACGAACAGCGTGCCGCCCACTGGCGGCGTGTACAGCGCAATCGCCAGATTGGCCGTCATCACGACGCCGATGTGCACCATGTCCATCTCGAAGTGCTTGGCCAGCGGCAGAAACAGCGGCGCGCTCAGCAGCATGGCCGGCAGCGGCTCGATGAAGATGCCCAGCAGCAGCAGGCAGATGTTGAAGAGCAGCAGGAACATCCAGGGTTCGGTGGCCACGATCTGGATCCACGCGGCCATTTGCACAGCCACCTGCTCGACCGTGATGAGCCAGGCCATGGCGCCCGTGGCGCCGATCACCAGCATCACCGTGGCGCTGGTCATGAAGGCGTTGAGCAGCAGTTGCGGAATACGTTGCCAGCGCAGATCCTTGTAATAGAACAGCGACACCAGCAGCCCGTACATCACCGCCACCGCGGCCGACTCGCTGGGCGTGAAAACGCCGGTCCAGATGCCGCCGATGATGATGAGCGGCATCAGCAACGCCGGCCCGGCGTCGCGCGTCGCGGCCCAGATCTGCGCCGGGGTGGAGCGCTCGTCGCCGTTGTCGCAGCCGCTCTTGCGCCCGTGCCACATGCACACGGCAATCAGCGCCAATGCCGAGGCCAGCGCCGGCAGCAGGCCGGCCATCGACAGCGTGCGCATCGACACGCCCGAGATGAAGGCGTAGATCAGGAACGGGATCGACAGCGGCATCAGCAGCGCGAGGGTGCCCGCCACGGCCAGCAGTGCGCCAGCAAAGCCGCGCGAACAGCCGCGCGCCACCATCGCCGGGATCACCAGCGAGCCGATGGCCGCGGTGTCGGCGATGGCCGAACCCGAGACGCCGCCAAAGAGCGTGCAGCTCACGACAGTCACCACACCCAGCCCGCCGGGCAGCCAGCCGAAGAGCACGCGCGCGAACTCGACGATGCGCTTGCCCACGCCGCCCTGCGCCAGCAGCTCGCCGGCAAAGATGAACAGCGGCACGGCCAGCAGGATGAAGGGCTCGACGCCGCCGATGAA
>JANPMR010000152.1:0-2734 GCA_031427055.1 Rubrivivax sp. | reverse complement strand
GAAAGACCTGCAGGACGAGTTCGGCCTGAGCTACGTCTTCATCAGCCACGACCTGGCCGTGGTGCGCTTCATCAGCGACGAGGTGCTGGTGATGAAGGACGGCGTGGTGGTCGAGCAGGCCAGCGCCGCGCAGATCCTGGCTGCGCCGCGCGAGGAGTACACGAAGCGGCTGCTGGCGGCGATTCCGCGGGGGTACTCCGCCCGGACATGAACAGTCCTGAGGACTGTTCTTGCCTGGCGGAGGATCCGGGCCTCTGGCCCGGAGCACGGTCGCCTGATCGGCGCGGTGGAAATAGGCCGCGGCGCGACTCGCGAGCAGGCCAGGATGTGCCGCCGGCACGGCGGCGCCACAGCTAAGATTCCAGCCCATGTCCACGCCGACTGCCTTGCGCCAGGAACTGCGCTTCACCCAGGTCAGCTCGGGTGCGCGCATCGCCTGGGCGCGCAGCGGGCGAGGGCCGCCGTTGCTGCGCACGGCGCACTGGATGACGCACGTTGAGTACGACGCCGTGTCGCCTCTGTTTCGACCCTGGCTCGAGCGCCTGGGCCGCGGCCTCACGGTCTACCGATTCGACGAACGCGGCAGCGGCCTGTCGGGTACTGACGATGTGCTGCCGGGCCTGGAGTCGGCTGTCGAGGAAATCGGTGCCGTGATGGCCGCGGCAGGCTTGGCGCGCACGGCACTGCTGGGCATGTCCGGGGGTGCCGCACCGGCCATCGCCTACGCCGCACGCCACCCCGAGAAAGTCAGCCACCTGATCCTGCTGGGCGGCTACTCGCACGGGCTGCTGCACCGCAAGCCCACTGCGAAGACGCTGGCATACGTTCAGGCGCAAGCCCAACTGATCGAGTTGGGCTGGGGGGTGCGAGACGCGCCGGTGCAGCAGTTCATCACCGCCTCGATGATTCCGGACGGCACGCCCGAGCAGGTCGCCGCACTCAACGAGCAACAGCGTCGATCTTGCGACGGCCATCGCGCCGCCATCTTGTTTCGCTCGCGGCTTGCGCTGGACGTCCGCGCCGAGCTGGCCGCCGTGCGCTGCCCGACGCTGGTGCTGCATGCGCAGGGTGATGCTGCGGTGTCGGTCGAGATGGGCCGTGAGCTGGCCGCCGCCATCGCCGACGCGCGTTTCGAGTCGCTTCGAACGCGCAACCACGTGCCGCTGGCCGGCGAGCCCGCGTTCGACCGCTTCTGTGAGGCCGTTTCGGCCTTCATCGGCTCCGGCACCGCAGACACCGAGAGCCGCCCGTTCACGCCCCGCGAGCGCGAATTGCTGACACTGGTGGCGCGCGGCCGCGACAACCTGCAGATCGCTGCTGAACTGGGCCTGGCCGACAAGACAGTGCGCAACGCGTTGTCCAAGCTGTACACGCGCTTGGGCGTGGACGGCCGCTCGCACGCGGTGGTGCGCTCGCACGAACTCGGCTTCCGCTAGCCCCCTGCGGGACGCCTGTCCCGCCTGTTCGGGCGCGCGGGCTTGAATTCGGGACAAGTGTCACGTGGCACCCGGCCCCGTCCAAGCGTGCAATGGGACTTCCACATTGCTACCTACGAGAGTCCATCATGACGCTGTCTGCGCTGAACTTCGCCCCCGCCGTGCGCGGGCTGTGCCTGTCTGCCTTGCTCACTTCCGCCAGTGGCGTCACCATGGCCAACGCGGTCTTCCACGCCGTGGTCTCCGGTCAATCGCAGATCGTCGAAGTCATCAACCCCGCTGGGCCGGTGGTGCGGGTGCAAACAGCGGCCACCGGCAGCGGCACGCCGGGATTGCTGAGCTACTTCTCGGGCGACGTGATCGACCTGGCCACAGGCCAGGGCAGTGGCAGCAATCGCTTTCTCACCGCCAGTGGCGACGAGCTCTTCGGCAGCTTCACCGTGCAGATGGTGCCCGGAGCCGACTCCAGCCTGTTCCAGTTGATCGGCGACATGAACTTTACCGGCGGCACCGGCGAGTTCTTGGGCGCCAGCGGCACCGGATCGTTCTTGGGAAGTGGGCAATTCGTGTCGGCTTCGCTGGCCCTCACAAACTTCGAGTTCCAGGGCAACATCGCGACGGTGCCCGAGCCCGCGTCGTGGCTGCTCTTCGGCCTCGGTCTGGCAATTGGCACCACGCGGCTGTGGGGCCGACGTGCCGGTGGCAGCCGGGCTTTGAGGCCTGCAGCTTGACGCTGCCGGTGCAGCACGATGGCCCTTCCAGGCGGTCACATGCGCACCGATAGCCGCCACCAGCCAGGCCAACCCGGCGGCGCACGCCGAGGCGATAGCCCGGCGCGCGAACCGCGCCGTTACCAGCTGACCTCGCGATCCGGCGTCGCCCCGATGCGGTGGATCGACAGATCCGCGCCCTCGTACTCTTCTTCCTGCGTCAGCCGCAGCCCCATCGCCGCCTTGAGCCCACCGTAGACGACGAAGCCGCCCACCAGCGCCCAGGCCACGCCCATCAGCGTGCCGATGAGCTGCGCCCACAGGTTGACGCCGCCCAGCCCGCCCAGGCCCTGCAGGCCGAAGATGCCGCAGGCGATGCCGCCCCAGGCGCCGCACAGGCCGTGCAGCGGCCACACGCCCAGCACGTCGTCGATCTTCCAGCGGTTCTGCGTCAGCGTGAACATGACGACGAAGATGGCGCCGGCCGCGCCGCCGGTCACCAGCGCGCCCAGCGGGTGCATGACGTCAGAGCCGGCGCACACCGCCACCAGGCCGGCCAGCGGGCCGTTGTGCGCAAAGCCGGGGTCG
>JANPMR010000151.1:0-28213 GCA_031427055.1 Rubrivivax sp. | reverse complement strand
GATCTGCGCCCCGGCGTGCAGGCGCTGAGCTTCCACGCGTTGCGCTGGCTGGGCAGCGCCACCGAAGTGCGCCAGCGCCTGGCGCCCAAGACGCCGCCACCCAATGTCGATGCGCTGCTCGTCACCGCGCTGGCGCTGCTGTGGCCGGGCGAGGCGCTGCCCTATGCCGACTTCACGCTGGTCGATCAGGCCGTGAGCACGGCCCGCCTGCGCACGCCGGCCGCAGCCGGCTTCGTCAATGCGGTCTTGCGGCGCTTCCTGCGCGAGCGCGACGGCATCGTCGAGTCGGTCAAGCGAACACCGCTGGGCGCCTTCAACCACCCGCTGTGGTGGATCGAGCGCGTCAAGCGCGACTGGCCGCAGGACTGGCAGGCGCTCCTGCTGGCCGCCAATCAGCGCCCGCCGATGACGCTGCGCGTCAACGCCCGCCGCGGCACCGGCGCCGGCTATGTGTCGCGGCTGAGCGCGCTGGGCCGCGCCGCAACGCTGCTGGACGACCCCGTCCTGGGTGGCCAGGCCGTCGTCCTGGCGCAGCCCTGCCCGGTGCCGCAGCTGCCCGGCTTTGCCGAAGGCGAGGTCTCGGTGCAGGACGCAGCCGCCCAGCGCGCTGCCCGATTGCTCATCAATGAGGGCTGGCTGCGCCCTGGCGCGCGGGTGCTCGACGCCTGCGCCGCGCCCGGCGGCAAGACGGCGCACCTGCTCGAGCTGGCCGAGCCTGACCTGCTGGCGCTGGACAGCGACCCGCTGCGCCTGGCCCGCGTGCAGGACACGCTCAACCGCCTGGGTCTGCGCGCCGAGCTCAAGGCGGCCGACGCGCGCCAGCCCAAGACCTGGTGGGACGGCCGGCCTTTCGACGCCATCTTGCTCGACGCGCCCTGCACCGCATCGGGCATCGTGCGCCGCCATCCCGATGTGCGCTGGCTGCGCCGCGCCGACGACGCCGGTGCCCTGGCGCGCATCCAGGCCGAGATGCTGCACGCCCTGTGGCCGCTGCTGGCTCCGGGCGGGCGCTTGCTGTACGCCACCTGCTCGATCTTCAAGGCCGAGGGCAGCGAACAGATCGACGCATTTTTGCAACGCCTGCCCCCCGGCGCAGCGGTCTTGCGGCCCGAGTCGCCCGGCCACCTGCTGGCGAGCCGCGACAATGGGCCGCAGGCGGTGTCCGGCCGCGGCCCGGTGCTGCAGGACGGCTTCTTCTACGCCTTGCTCGAAAAGACCTAGCGACACCCGCCCCATCGTCCCATCGCCCATGCAGTCACCGCCGGTCCGCCACCATGTCACGCAGGGCCTGCTGGCCCTGCTGCTATGGCTGTGCCTGGCCACCGCGACACCGGCACACGCGCAGGGCGTCGAACTGGCCACCTTGCAGGCCTCGCGCGCCGAAGGCACCCTGAACCTCGACTTCGTCGCCCGCGTCAACCTGCCCAAGGCGGTAGAAGACGCGCTGCAGCGCGGCGTGCCCATCTACTTCGTGGCCGAGGCGCAGCTGCTGCGCAACCGCTGGTACTGGCGCGACGAGCGCGTGTCGCGCGTCTCGCGCTCCTGGCGCGTCGCCTTTCAGCCGCTGACCGGGGCCTGGAAGCTCAGCCTGGGGGGGCTCAACCAGACCTACCCGTCGCTGGCCGAAACGCTGTCTCTTGCCTCACGCAGCACTGGCTGGAAACTGGCCGATCTGGCGCAGCTCGACACCGACAAGTCCTACTACGTCGAGTTCAGCTACCGGCTGGACACCACGCAACTGCCCGGACCGATGCAGTTCGGGCTGGGCACGCCGGGCGACTGGACCGTGGGCGCCAGCCGCGTCATCCGGGTTGATCTGCAGCCATGAGTGCGCAGGGCTGCTCCAAAGCGCCGATCGCTGAGCGCCCAACGCGAAGGGCAGTCCAGTGACCCGCGCTGCCCGCTGGGCCTGGATCGTGGCCGTCATCGCGGCCACTGGCGCGGCGCTGGTGCTGGCCTTCGTGGTCTCGTTCAGCAACCTCGGCGGCAGCTTCTACGAGCGGCACTTCCAGTGGCTTTTCTGGGTCAACGTGGCGGTGGCGCTGCTGCTGGCCACGGTGATCGTCGTCGTCGCGCTGCGGCTGACGGTGCGCCTGCGCCACGGCAAGTTCGGCACCCGGCTGCTCATCAAGCTGGCTGGCATCTTTGCCGTGGTGGGGCTGCTGCCCGGGCTGGTGATCTATACCGTCAGCTACCAGTTCGTCTCGCGCAGCATCCAGGCCTGGTTTGACGTCCGGGTGGCCGGCGCGCTGGACGCCGGGCTGGCGCTGGGCAAGGGCACGCTGGAGACCCTGGCTGCCGATCTGGTGGTGAAGACGCGCGCGGCCGCCGAGCGCCTGGCCGATGGCGGCAGCGCGGTGTCGCCGCTGACGCTGGAGCGCCTGCGCGAGCAGATCGGCGGCAGCGAAGCCCTGCTGCTGACGGCCAGCGCGCAGGTCTTGCTGACCGCCGGCGGCACCGCGGCGGCCGGCACGCCCGAACGCCCGTCGACAGCGCTGATGCGCCAGGCGCGCACCAACGGCTGGGCAAGCCAGTTCGAAGGCCTGGACGACGAGGCACTGGCCGCGGGCGGCGCCGGCCCGCGCGTGCGCGCGCTGGCCCGCGTGCCGCGCAGCGACATCCTGCTGGCCGCGGGCGAAGAGCGCTTTCTGATGGTGGTGCGGCCGATCGGGCGCTCGCTGGCCGTCAACGCACTGGCAGTGCAAGCCGTCTACAGCGAATACCAGCAACGCGCGCTGGCCAGAGATGGCTTGCGCCGCATGTACGTCGGCACGCTCACGTTGGCGCTCATCCTGGCCGTCTTTGCCGCCGTGCTGCTGTCCATCGTGTTGGGCAACCAGCTCACGCGGCCGCTGCTGCTGCTGGCCGACGGCGTGCGCCAGGTGGCCGCCGGCGACCTCACCGCCAAGCCGGTATTCGCCAGCAGCGACGAGCTCGGCGGCCTGACACGCAGCTTTGCCGACATGACGGCGCAGGTGGCCGAGGCGCGTTCACAAGTGCAGCGCGGCATGGTGCAGCTCGAGGGCGCACGCACGCGCCTGCAGACCATCCTGGACACCCTGACCGCCGGCGTCATCGTGTTCGACCGCGAAGGCCGCATCGACACCGTCAACCCCGGCGCCACGCGCATCCTGCAGCGGCCGCTGTCGGCCTGGCGCGGGCGGCGGCTGTCCGAGCTGCCCGACCTGCAGGCGTTTTCCAACAGCGTCGAGCAACGTTTCGAGCTGCTGGCCACCAGCCCCGAGGCCGGCGAGCGCGACCAGTGGCAGGAGAGCTTCGATCTCCAGCGCGGCGACGGCGCCACGCTGACGCTGCTGGTGCGGGGTGCCACGCTCCCGGGCGAGTCTCGACTTATGGTCTTCGACGACATCACCGAGGTCGTCTCAGCGCAGCGCAGCGCCGCCTGGGCCGAAGTGGCGCGGCGCCTGGCCCACGAGATCAAGAACCCGCTCACGCCGATCCAGCTCTCGGCCGAGCGGCTGGAGCACCGGCTGGGCCACAAGCTCGAGGGCGTCGACCAGGCGCTGCTGCAGCGCAGCGTGCACACCATCGTCACCCAGGTGCAGGCGATGCAGACGCTGGTCAACGAGTTTCGCGATTACGCCCGTCTGCCGGCGGCGCAGATGCGCGCGCTGGACCTCGACGCGCTGGCCTCGGAGGTGCTGGCGCTGTACGGCCAGGCGCTCGACAACGGCCTGTTGCTGGCCCGGCTGGAGCCCGCACTGCCGCTCATCATGGGTGACGCCACGCAACTGCGGCAGGTCATCCACAACCTGGTGCAGAACGGTCTGGACGCCGTGGCCGACCGGCCCGACGGCCAAGTGGAGATCATCACCTCGGCGGCGCGCGGCGCGCAAGGCGAGCTGCGCGCGGTGCGCCTGACCGTCATCGACAATGGCCCGGGCTTTGCCGACAAAGTACTCAAGCGGGCCTTCGAACCCTACGTCACCACCAAGACCAAAGGCACCGGCCTGGGGCTGGCGGTGGTGAAGAAAATTGCCGACGAACACGGTGCGCGATTGCGCGCCGCCAACCTGCACGCGGGCGACGAACCCGACGGCCCCATCACGGGGGCGCGCGTTTCGTTATCATTTTCCAACTTTGCCGGCGCGCCGGCCGCAGCGGCGGCAGGCGGCGGCGCCGGCAACGCGCCGGCCGTCGCGGCCGACGCAACGCAGCACACATAAAGCCCATGGCAACCATCCTGGTCGTAGACGACGAGCTCGGCATTCGCGCCCTGCTGTCGGAAATACTTGCCGACGAAGGGCACACGGTCGAACTGGCCGAGAACGCGGCGCAGGCGCGCCTGATCCGCGAATCGCTGCGCCCTGACCTCGTCCTGCTCGACATCTGGATGCCCGATGTCGACGGCGTCACGCTGCTCAAGGAATGGTCGGCGCTGGGCCAGCTGTCGATGCCGGTCATCATGATGAGCGGCCACGGCACCATCGACACCGCGGTCGAAGCCACCAAGTACGGCGCCAGCGCCTTCCTCGAAAAGCCCATCACGCTGCAAAAACTGCTGCGCGCCGTAGAGCAAGCGCTGATGAAGCCGGCACAGCGCGCCGCTGGCGGCGCACGCGACCCGCTTGCCACCAGCAGCGCCGGCGAACCTCACCCGCACAGTGCCGGCAGCCTGTTGCCGGCGCCCGCCCTTGCCGACGGCCCGCGCCCCGAGCAAAGTTTTGATCTCGACCGCCCGCTGCGCGAAGCGCGCGACGCGTTCGAGAAGAGCTACTTCGAGTTCCATCTGGCCAAGGAAGGCGGCAGCATGACGCGCGTGGCCGAGAAGACCGGCCTGGAGCGCACGCACCTGTACCGCAAGCTCAAGCAGCTGGGCGTGGACCTGTCGCGCAACAAGCGCGGCGCGGCCTGAAGCGCCAGCGACTGGGCGCGCCAACAGGGCTGGATATAATGTGCGGCTCACCAAGGCCTGGTAGCTCAGTTGGTAGAGCAGCGGATTGAAAATCCGCGTGTCGGTGGTTCGATTCCGCCCCAGGCCACCAAGCATTCAAGAGGGTTAGCAGCTTAGTAGCCGCTAACCCTCTTCTGTTTCCGGCGCCGCCGCGTAAGCAGTGGTGTAGACAGATTCCCGGTAGGGCAGCACACGGGTGCGTGGCAACGCGGTTCTGTGTTCCGAGCTCCGGGCGGTTACAGAAGCGCGGGCTTTATCTTGGCGGCCTCGCCGGCAAGCCTGGTCAGCCGGGCAGCCTGTTCGACGACGTAGTCGCGGAGTTGGCCTGCGAAGGCGCGCTCTGCGTCGTTGATGTAGTCATCCGCCAGGGCCTGTGTCGGCGCGTGTTCCACCGCCAGCTTGGCCAGCCGCGTGGCCTCGCGTTTGAGCAGGTTCCTGTCGACCCCACATCTCTGCGCGAAATCGGCCAGCTGAAACGCCCCCACCTCGTCCAGCGAGAAGGCATCGCCCCAGGCCATGGCCAGCTCGTGGTCCATGCCTGGGTACTGCACCACGCTGACCAGGTCGTACCAAGGCGCCGGGTCGAGCCCCTCGCGGCGAACATAGAACGAGAAGTTCTTGCCGTGGGCGTCGCAGTTGCCAATCAGGAACTGGAACAAGGCCCATCGGAGCAAGGTCATGCGTGCCACGGCCTTGTTGACGGTCTGCTCCACGCGCTCGAACAGCACCTCGAAGCTCACGCCCTCACGGACATTGCGCACGTGCTCGCTGCTGCCGAAGTTCCGCTCGTACTTGTAGGACGCGGGCAGGTCCGAGGCCTGGCAAGCGTCGATGATGTGCAGGCGTTGCACCCTGGGCCCGTCGACGTTTTGCACGACGGCGCGGTCGAAGCGGCCGACCACCAGCACCGGCCTCGGGGTCCGATAGATGTTCACCTCTGCTACTGGCAGCTTCATGCGCCGCGCCAGGGACATGCAGTAGTGTTCGTTGACGACCAGATGTGGCGTCACCGGCCGGCCCGGTTCCGGCTTGAAAATGTGAGTCGATGCCAACGGCGGCTCGGCCAGAAACAGGCGCCCACCGTCACCTAGCGCGCGGTCCAGGTAGACCATCAACTTGTCCTGCACGCCCGCGATGGACATGCGGACCTTGCCGTCCCAGACCGCCAGCGGCATCTCGTTGCGCTCGGCCAGGCGTTGGTCCAATTCCGCGCGGGTCACTTCTCGCGGCGGCGCGACGGCGATGGTGGGGGGCACCTCATCCGAGCGCCAGAACCGGAACGCGCCGGTGGTCTCTGTCCCCAGTGCGCTGATGAGTGCGTAGATGTTCGCCTTCGAGACGCGGCAGGTCGTGGCCGTGATGTCGAGCGCGCGCCCTTCGGGCAGCAGGTTCTCCACGAAGCGCTTCACGGCGCCGGCGGCATAGCCGTCGGCAGGGCGCTGGAGCGGCAGCGCTGGCGATAGCGGAAACGCCCCCGGGGCCGCGACCCAGTGCGGGGCGTAGTCCAGCGACCACCGGTCGTCCAAGGGCTCGTAGCTCAAGGTCGCCACCTCCTGCTCATCGGCCCAGAGCTTGAGCGCGTGCGGGGCAATGGGAGCGTCGGTCGCCGAGCCGATGGCCGAGTTCATGGCCGCCGCGCGCGCGCGAGGCCTGGACTCGAGACGGACGGCATCGTCGGATGGTCCTTGGGCCCGAGCACGAGTGCAAGCCCCAGGCTGTCCAGCACCGCCAGCAACTTGTCCAGTCGCACGGAGCCCTTGCCGTTTTCGAGGCGAGAGAGCAGGTCTACAGAGACGCCGCTCAAGGATGCTGCGTCGTCAATGCGAAGCGACTGCTCACGTCGACGCGCTCGGATGACCGGACCCAAGGCGGTGGCGTCGGTGATGCGCAGGAGCTCGGGTGCAGTTGGAGGACTGGAAGTCATTTCGGAATTCCATGGGTTCCGGCTCTCGACGGCCCATTTTGAGGCATTATTTCTTTAATTCCGAAATTATGCCACATCCAGGCTTCTGTAGCTGGAAATTCATCGAATTCCGAAAGTCTACCGCTCAGTCCCGTCCAGACTTCCGCATGACTGAAACTCCGAAACCTGAACTCTTACGTGGGCTTCCAGCGCTGCCGTGACATCGGCAGCCCCCTGCGGCGGCGCTGCGACAGCCACGCCCAGGCAAACAAGGCCGCCATGAGCAGGTCAGCGAGCCCAAAGGCCAGCACCAGCGGCTTGCCCACGCCAGACGCCACCAGCGCCGCGCAGGCGACGAAGTACACCGCCTTGCCCGCGCCGCCCGCAGCCAGCACCGCCGCGCGCGATTGCGGCCACAACGCCGCAAGGCCGTAGGCGCCGCCCCAGGCCAGCACATTGATCCAGGTGCACCGGTAGAAGTACATCAGCAAGGCATCGTTGGCCGCCGCTGGCACCACGGTGTACATCTGCGCAAAGTGGGTGGCGGGGTCAGCCAGCGAGGTCACGGCGCCGGTGATGTTCCAGGCCGCCGACACCAGCAGCAGGCGCTGGGTCCATGTCTCGTTCACAGGGCATCCTCTTGGCCGTCCGCGGCCGTTGTGTTGAAGGTGTGCCACTCTATTGATTCAAAACTTCGCCAGATAGGCCGGCTCTGGAACAATATTGATTCCAAAGCAGAACCAATGACGGAGCCCGCGGCGATGAATCGACCCAGCCTTCCCGCGATGCAGGCCTTCCGGCGTGTGCTTGAGCTGCACTCGTTTGGCGCCGCGGCGCGCAGCCTGCAGATCACCGGCGGTGCGGTGAGCAAGCTCGTGGCGCAGCTCGAGCGCGATCTGGGCGTTCGGCTGCTGCATCGCACGACCCGCAGCGTGAGCGTCAGCCCCGAAGGCGCGGCTTTCTACCGTGACGCCGTGCGCATCCTGGACGAAGTGGATGCCGCCGCAGAGTCCGTGCGCGGCAAGGCGGCTGCGCCGAGCGGCAGCCTGCGGGTTTCGCTGCCGACCTCCTTCGCGATCGCCTGGCTCGCGCCGCGCCTGCCGGACTTCATGCGCGAGCACCCGCAGATCGATCTGGACCTCGCGCTCAACGACCGCTATGTCGACATCGTGCAAGAAGGCTTCGACTGCGCGCTGCGCATTGCCACGCAGCTGCCCGACTCCAGCCTGGTGGCGCGCCGCCTGGGCAGCGTGCGCAGGCTGCTCGTCGCGTCACCAAGCTATTTGGAACTGGCGCCGCCGCTGGACAAGCCACAGGATCTGGACGCCCATGCCTGCCTCGTGTATTCGCAAGATGGCGGGCCCGTCGAGTGGCCGCTGGCAGGTGCCGTGCCGTTTCGGACGAGCGGCTACCTGCGCGTCAACAACAGCGTGATGCTGCGCGAAATTCTGCTGGCCGGATTGGGCCTGACGCTGACGCCGGACTTCGTCGTCGCCGATCTGGTGGCGTCGGGCGCGCTGCTGGAATTGCTGCCGGCGCACCGGCCGGCAGCGCATGGCGTGTTCGGCGTCGTCGCGCACGCGCGCCATGTGTCGAAGAAGGTCGCGGCCTTTCTGGACTTCGTCGGCAGCCAGTTGGCCCTGGCACCCGCGCAAGCGCGGCTGGACGTGGCGCCTTGTGCGGGCGCGCGTCCTGGCGCGCCGGCCACCGGTATCGCAGCCCGCAACGGGCGAAATCGGCGTATGGTTGCGCCGAGCGGTGACCTGCGATGTGACTCCAAGGCACGGTCCTGAGGATCGTCCTGCAGCCCGCGGCACCCCGCGTTCGCCAGGAGCCTGCACATGAAGATCGCCATTGCCCGACGCTTCGAAAGCATCTCGCGTTCGCTGCCCCGTGCGGTCGCACGGCGACTTCGGCATGCCGTGCCTCAATACCAGATGCGCACACGCGGATTGCGTCATCCGGAGCTTGAATACCAGCAGGCACTGGCGCTTGTGAAGCCGATGTTCCCGACCGCACAGCCTGCCGAACGCGATGCGATGGCCTTCTACCTGGTTGCGGTCTCCGGCATCGCCGAGCTCGACTCCAGCGTCCACAACGTGGCAACCAAGCTGGACAGCCTGTCCGAGCTGAGCGAGGTGCAGTCCTTGCGCTTGCAGATGGCCATGGACCGCATGGCCAAGTTCATGTCCACCTTGAGCAACATGCTCAAGAAGACAAGCGATACGGCCAGCGCCATCACGCAAAACCTGAAGTAGCGTGCGTTTGGCGGGATCGCGCTGGGCCGGCGCAGGGGCAGGGCTTGCTGCTGTTCAAACGGCGAGAAGCCGCCGGTGCGAGGTACTCAGAACCCGATCTGCATGCCCACCTTCAGCGCCCGCCCCGGCAGCGGTGACAGGCCGCGGATCGTCGGGTACGACGAGGCGCTGTAGGCCAGCCGGTCGCCCAGGTTGGTGAGCCGGGCGAACCACAGCGCGTCGCCTGTGCTGCCGAGCTTGAAGCGCTGCGACAGCGCCATGCTGAGCATGGTGTAGCCGGCGGTGGGCTGGTCGGTCGATGGCACGCGGCTCTGGCGCGCCACGCGGTCCACTTCGATGCGGCCGTTCCAGCGGCCGGTGCTCGACTCCAGGCCCAGCCGCGCGCGCCACGGCGCCACGCGCGGCAGCGGCTCACCGCTGCTGAGCTTGACGCCGCGCGTGGCGTCCAGCCGGGCGGTGATGTCCAGCGTCCACGGCCGCTCGAGCAGGCGCTTGCGGCCTTCGATTTCGACGCCGCTCAGGCGTGCGCGCACGGCGCTGAAGGCAAACAGCGGCACGCTGTCGGGCGTGCCGGCAGGCACCACGGCGCCCGTGTCGTCGACCACGTCGCCGGTGGCGTCCAGCGCGATGAAGCGCGCGAAACGGCTTGCAAAGAGGCCCAGGCGCAGCACATCGGCATCGGCCTTCCACTGCAGCGCAAGGTCGACGCTGGCCGCGCGTTCCATGGCCAGCCCGAGGTCGCCGCGCTCGTAGACCGCAGTGGCCGCATGCACGCCGTTGGCGTAGAGCTCGAAGTAGGTGGGCGCGCGCTCGGTGGCGCTCAGATTGCCGGTGATCGTCAAGCGTGGACCCAGTGGCAACACGTGGGCCAGCGAGGCGCTGCGCGGGGCGTAGCGCCGTTGTGCCGGCGCACCAAACTTCGGCGCGGCCGGGTCGGCGTCGCCGTCAGAACCCACGACGACGCGTTCCAGGCGCAGGCCTGCCGACGTGGTGCCGCCCTGCCAGGCCAGCTCTTCGAGCAGGAACACGCCGGTCTTGCGCGTGTCGGTGCTCGGCACGAAGGCCTCTTCGCCCAGCGCAGAGAAGTCGAAGCCCTCGCGCTGCACGCCGATGACGCCACGCAAGGGCCCCAAGGGCGCGTGCTCGGCCTCCAGTCGCAACTCCTGGCCCCGGCTGGCAAAGCGGGTGCCGACGGCGCCGCTGCCTTCGATTTCCTCGTGCACGTAGTCGCTCAGGTTGGCGTTGACGCGCAGCGCGCGGATGGCGCCACTCGCGGCCGCCCACTCGGCCGCCAGGCCGAGGTGGTCGCGTTTCATGCGGATCGTGATGTCGGGCTCGGCCACGACGCCATAGGTGCTGTCGTAGGTGTCCGCCGCCAGGCCGATGCGGCCGTTGGCAAAGAACAGCGTGCCGCCCAGCGCACCGCCGCGCGCGCTGGCCGAAGAGTTGCGCACACGGCGTGTGGCATCCAGCGCCAGGCCGTCCTGCAGCGGCACGTGCTCGGGCACGCGCAGGTCAGCGGTCTGGCGGCTGAAGGCGTCGGCGTGCCAAGCGAAGGCAAGGTTGCTGCCCTTGCTGCCGCTCCCAGCGCCCCCGCCGTCGATCACCAGCGCGCCGCCGCGCTCGCCATCGGCACCGCCCAGGCGCAGCTCGACGGTGCCCGAGACGCCCGTGGCGCGCTCGCGCGGGATGCGGTTGTCCAGCGTGTTGACCACGCCGCCCACCGCGCTGCCGCCGTGGAACAGCGCGGCCGGGCCGCGCAGCACCTCGATGCGGTTGACGATCAGCGGATCGATCGGCACCGCGTGGTCGTAGCTCAGTGACGACGCGTCGAGCGAGGCGCCGCCGTTGCTGAGCACGCGCACGCGGTCGCCGTCCAGGCCGCGGATGACGGGCCGGTTGGCGTTGGGGCCGAACCAGGTGGAAGAGACGCCGGGCAAGCCGTCCAGCGTCTCGCCGAGCGAGCTAGCGCGGCGCAACACCAGTTCTTCGCCCGCCAGCACGCTGACCGGTGCCGCGCCCTGCGCGCTGCGCAGGGGGTTGGCGGTGATGACCACGGTGTCGGGCCGCGGGGCGGTCTGGGCTTGGGCGGTGGTGTTGAGCGCGGTAGTCAGCACGAGCAACAAGGCGGGCACGCAGGCGCGGCCGCGCGAAGTGGGGTTTCGATTCATGTCGAGAGATCCGATGCAAGGGGTGCGCGTCGCCATGGCAGGCGCGCACAAGGACCCAGGAAGTCAAAGCGCCAGGCAACCCGCTGTGCGGGCGGCCGGCAAGGCAGCGCTCGCGTCAGGCGTGCTGCGGGGGCCCGCGGGCCAGGTAGCCGGCGGCCTGGGCGGCGTGATGGCCGCTGGCCGGTGTCGGTGCGGCACCGTCGCTCAGCACCGCCGCAGCGGCGACGCAAGGCGCAGCCGGCAGTGTGTCGGCATGCGCCAACTGGTCGAACAGGCGGCACGCATCGCTGTCGCCTTCGTGGCTGCCGAAGAGCCCGGCCAGGCCGTGCGCTGCGCGAGCCTGGGCATCAGCGGCAGGCGCCGGCCCGTGCCGCGGGTGTTCGTAGCCGTGCAGCAGGCCCACGCACTGCATCAACAGCACCAGGGCCCAGGCACCCGCCATGGCCCAGGCACGCGCTGCGCCGGGCCGTGCACGGCTGACGCAAAGGCGGGTGACGGCGTGATTGAGTTGCAGCATTGAAGGGCGCGAGCTTATCAAGCCCTTGTGTCGCCCGAAGCGCAACGTCCCAGCGCGGCGCGAATGCGCTCGATCGTTTGCTCGGGCCGTGCGTGTTTCGAGACCTCCAGGCCCAGGCTGCGCGCGATGGCGTTGATGCGCGCGGCGTTCAGCGGCAGGCCACCGGCGTCGATGGCGGCAATCAGCTTGCGCGCACGCTGCAGGTCCGTCGGCACGGCCGGCGCGCGTGGCGCCAGTTGCGTCCGCAACCAGGCGAGGAGATCAAGGTGGCGACGGGATGTCATGGTGGGCGCTAGGAGCCTGTCGGGCTTGGGGTCGGGCCCGCGTTGACCCTGAAGACGGGCTCAGCCTAGGCGCAAAGCACAGTCATACCATGGGGTATGACGAGCATTTGCAACGACGGATCAGCCCACCTTCAGGGTCAACCCGCAGGGCCGGGGCCCGACCCCAAGCCCGACAGGCTCCTCGTGGCCCATTCTGCGGCCGTCGGCGCGCGGACGTGACCGGCCCGCGACATCCCACAATGCGGCCGTCGCTCTGCCCCCTTGCCCCGCAACCGCATGCCTTACCCGCCCCGCCATGGACCAGATTGACGTCGCCGTGATCGGCGCCGGCGTGGTCGGCCTGGCGGTGGCGCGCGCGCTGGCGCTGGCCGGGCACGAGGTGGTGGTGCTGGAAGCCGCCACGGGCTTTGGCACCGGCACTTCGTCGCGCAACAGCGAGGTCATCCACGCCGGGCTGTACTACGAGCCCGGCTCGCTGAAGGCGCAACTGTGCGTGCAGGGGCGGCGGATGCTTTACGACTACTGCGCCGCACACGGCGTGGCGCACCGGCGCTGCGGCAAGCTGCTGGTCGCCACGCGCGACGCAGACCTGCCCAAGCTCGATCTCATCGCGGCGCGCGGCGCGGCCAGTGGCGTGGACGACTTGCAACGCCTCAGCCGCGCCGAGGCGCTGGCGATGGAGCCCGCGCTGCACTGCGTGGCGGCGCTGTGGTCGCCGTCCAGCGGCATCGTCGACAGCCACGGCCTGATGACGGCGCTGCTGGGCGACGCCGAAGCGGCGGGCGCCATGCTGGCCGTGGCCAGCCCTTTCGATGGCGCGCGGCGCGATGGCGCGCGCTGGGTGCTGCGCAGCGCCGGTGACGAGCCCTTCGAGATGGGCGCGCGCGGGCTCGTCAACTGCGCCGGTTTGACGGCGCAGGATGTGGCGCGGCGCATGGACGGTTTCAACCCGGCGCAGGTGCCGCGGCAGTATCTGGCCAAGGGCCACTACTTCTCGCTTGCGGCACGCGCGCCTTTCACGCACCTCATCTACCCGACGCCGGTGGACGGCGGGCTGGGCGTGCACTTGACGCTGGACCTGGGCGGACAGGCCAAGTTCGGGCCCGACGTGCAGTGGCTGCCCGACCCGGCGCCCGACGGCGCGGCAGAGACGCTGGACTACCGCGTCGACGCCACCCGCAGCGCGGGCTTCGAGGCCGACATCCGCCGCTACTGGCCGGGGTTGCCGAGCGGCGCTCTGCAGCCGGCCTACACCGGCGTGCGGCCCAAGCTCTCGGGGCCTGGCGCGCCGACGGCTGACTTCCACATCGCCGGCCCGGCGCAGCACGGCTGCGCGGGCGTGGTGCAGCTGTTCGGCATCGAGTCGCCGGGACTCACTTCGTCGCTGGCCATCGCCGAGCGCGTGGCCACCCTGGTGGCCGCGGCCGACGCCTGATCAGCCGCCGCAGGCGGCTGGGGCCTGATCAGCCACCGCAGGGCCCGGCGGCCACCGTCTGCCCGCCGACAAAGACGCGCATCTCGCCCGGCACCAGCTTCTGCCAGGGCTCGCCGTGCGTCAGCGGCTCGGTGGCGACGACGCAGACGCGGTCGCTGGGCGTGGTCAGTGGCGCGAAGTCGACCGCCACATCGTCATCGGCCAGTTGCGCCGCGCCAAAGGGGTGCTGGCGCTGCAGCGCGTGCAGGTGGGTGGAGCAGTGCGCCCACAGCGCCTGGCCGTTGGACAGCAGCACGTTGAAAGTGCCGTGGCGCGCCGGCTGCGGCAACAGTTCGCGCAGGGTGTGGCTCAACTCTTCGATGCTGGGCACGCCGGCGTGGGCCTTGGCCAGCTCTTGCATCAGCCAGCAGAAGGCGCGCTCGCTGTCGGTGTCGCCCACCGGGCGAAAGGCGCCGTGCAGGCGTGGGTTGAAGCCCTTGAGATCGCCGTTGTGCGCAAACACCCAGTAGCGGCCCCACAGCTCGCGCACGAAGGGGTGCGTGTTCTCGAGCGCCACGCGGCCCTGCGTGGCCTTGCGGATGTGGGCGATGACGTTTTCGCTGCGGATCGGATAGTTCTTCACCAGCGCCGCCACCGGGCTGCTGCGCGCGCCGTGGTGGTCGATGAAGTGGCGCAGGCCGGGGCCTTCGAAGAAGGCGATGCCGAAGCCGTCCTTGTGCTCGTCGGCACGCGTGGCCAGGCCGGCAAAGCTGAACATCACGTCGGTGGGCGTGTTGGCGTTCATGCCCAGCAGCTGGCACATGGCGCTGCGCCGGCCGCCGGTTTACTGCGTGCGCGTGGCGGCCGTGACGACGAGATTGGGCACCGGCATGCACTCGCCCGCAGACACCAGCGCCGATGTTGCGCAGGGCGCCGCGGCCATGGCGGTGACGAGGGCCGTGCCGGTGGTGATGGTGCCGAAGGCGGCATAGCCACCCGATGCGGTGTTGAGCGCCACGTTGTCCACCAGGTTGATGAAGAACTCCGAGGTCGCCGAGTTGAGCACGTTGGTGCGCGCCATGGCCACGGTGTAGCGCAGGTTGGACTTGCCCAGCTCCAAGGCGATACCGCCACGCGGCGTCGGCTTGGGCGACGGGAAGGGCGCCGTGGCCGCCAGTGGCGCCGCGTAGCCACCGCCCTGCAGCACGAAGCTGGGTGAATTTCGGTGGAACACGGTGTTCACGTAGAAGCCCTCGGCCACGTAGGCCAGGAAGTTGTCCACCGTCAGCGGCGCCTGGTTGGGCGACAGCGTGATGACGAGCTGGCCGCTGACGCCGGCACCGTTGCTGATGTCCATCATCACCTGCGGCGAGGGCAAGGCGAGCGAACGCGAGTCGAGCACCGCGCCGTCGCTGGAGCGGGTGATGTTGAGCAGCTGTGTGCCGTCGCCACTGACCGTGCACTGGAAGGCGGCGTCGTTGGCGGTGGCCACTCGGCTGGGCGCGATGTTGCGGCAGCCCGGCAGCGTGAGGCCTATGCCTTCGTTGAGCCGAAAACCCTGCACCGTTACCGTGAGCACGCTGCCGTAGCGCGGCACGGTCGTGAAGACGGCACTCACCACCGGCGGCTCGGCGCCGGCGCTGCCGCCGCCACCGCCGCAGCCGGTGAGGGTGGCGGCCGCGCTCAGCAGCGCGAGCACGGGAAGAGCGGTCTGCAGGATGGGGCGGGCACGATGGTTCACAGGCACTCCTTGGATGGCCGGTCTCGGCCGGGCTTGGCCGATCATTCAAACATCAATCGGGTGACGCCGCGCCAGGTGAAGAGGCGGCCGGGGTTCTGGGTTTCTTCGAGCACGCCGGTCAGCCGGCGCATGATGCTCGCGCTGCGCCGGCCGCGCCAGATCACCAGGTCGGTCAGCCACGGATGCTGGTTGACGTGGCTGGCCGTCTCGTACAGATCGAACCGTGGCTTGAGCGTGGCGATGGCGGCATCGTAGCTGCGGCGCACGGCAGTGTCGTCGGCATCGGCGGTGTCACGCTCGCCCAGCAGCGCCTCGGCGGCCAGCAGGCCGGTCTCCATCGCCTTGCCGATGCCTTCGCCGCTGAAAGCGTAGGTGCTGCCGATGGCCTCGCCGGTGGCCAGCATGCCCGCTCGCGACGCGCGCGCGCCGCGCAGGCTGCAGCGCAGTGGCGCGCCCTTGATCTCGCCCTGCAGCGTGCCGCCGGCCATCAGCTCGGCCGCGGGTGCGTAGACCTCGCAGAAGGCGTCGAAAAACTGGCGCAGGTTGCCGCCGTCCATGCGGCCCTTGCCGTCGCGTTGCTTGATGTGGCTGCCGGTGAGCCCGGCGCCGATGTTGAACAGGCCGCCCGGCGCCGGAAAGATCCAGCCGTAGCCGCCGCGCATGCGCGGGTGCCAGACGATCTGCAGCTGCTTGATGCGGTCGACCATGCCGTCGTGTTTGACGTAAGCGCGCAGCGCCACGCCGCTGGGCGTGTGGCGTTCACACAGGCCTGCAGCCGTCATCGCTTGCGGCACCGCGCCAGTGGCCATGACCACCCAGCGCGCGTGGATCTCGTGCGGGCCGGCCGCTGTCTTGAAGCGCGCGCCGGCAACGCGCTCGCCGCCCAACAGCGGCGCCTCAAAGCGCAGCGGCGTCAACAGCCGCGCACCGGCGCGCTGCGCGGCGCGCACCAGGATGTGATCGAGCAGCTTGCGCGGCAACACGCTGAGCGTGCCGGCCACGTCGATGTGGCCGCCGCGCGGTCCCACGCAGCGCACGTGCGGCACGCGCGTGGCGAGTGCGGCCACTTCGTCGTACACGCCCAGGCGGCGCAGCGCGGCGTGCGCGTCGGGGATCAGGCCATCGCCGCAGACCTTGTCACGCGGAAAGTCGTGCTGGTCCACCAGCAGCACATCGCGCCCGGCCGCGGCCAGGTGCTGCGCACAGGCGCTGCCGGCGGGGCCAGCGCCGACGACAAGCACGTCGCAACGGCTGGGCAGGGCTTCGGTGGGGGCTGCGGGGTCTTGGGACATGGGGCTGCGGATTGTAGGCAGCGGCCTTGTTGACCGGCCGCAAGCGCCGCGACCGACGCGCGCCGCATGATCGGGCTGGAAACTGCAGGAGTGCCGTCATGAGTGCCCATCTCACCGTTGGTCAACGCGCCATGCTCGAAGCCGATCTGCGGCAGCGCCAGTCGGTTCTGGGCCGGCGCCTGGCCGAGCACCACGGCGGCCTGACGCGCGTCGAACACGCGCAGCAGCTACTGGAGCAGGAAGCCGACAACGCGCCCGAACGCGAGAGCGAACTCGGGCTGGACCTGGCGCTCACCGACATCGAGGCGCGCGAACTCGCCGCCATCAAGCAGGCGCTGGCCCGCCTGGCCGCCGACGGCTACGGCCAGTGCGCCGGGTGCGAGGGCGCGATCCCCTTCGACCGCCTGCGCGCCGAGCCCTGGGCGCTGCGCTGCGTGGGCTGCGAAGCGGCGCGTGAGGCGGCGGCCGGGCGCTGAAGGCACGACGCAAAACTTGATTAAAGTTGATCTTGGCCGTCGGTTCGCGCACAATCCAGGCCAATGCAACAGACTCTTCAAGCGCAAGCAGTGCGCCAGTCCCTCCAGGCCAAAGGTTGGACACAGAAGGACCTGGCCGAGCAGATCGGCGTCACCCCGCAGTCGGTGACCAACTGGCTGAAGGGCGATGACTTTCCCCGGCCCGACAAGTTGCTGCGTCTGGCGACGACGCTCAAGCTGCGGCTCGACCAACTCACGGCCACCGAGCCGGCTGCGCAGGCACTTCGGCCCATCGTGGCGTTTCGGCGCCGTGCCGCGACCAAGACAACCGAGGCGCACATCGCCAAGGCGCTCGCGATGGGCGCCTTGCTCGGCCCGTTGGTGCCCCACCTGCAACCGCTGCGCGCGTTGCGCACGGCGATCAGCCAGCCTTCGACGGCCTATGCCGACCTGCAGCTTGCCGCGGCGCAGACGCGCGAAAAGCTTGGCATCGGCACGCGCACCGTGCTCGACTACGCCACGCTGATCGGCGAGTTCGCCGCCAACGATGCCGTCCTGGTGCCCGTGCTCTGGGGTGAGCGGCAGCGCCACGACAACGCCTTGCACATCCTGCTGCCGGCGCAGCGCGTGACCTTCATCTACCTGAACCTCGACACCCACATCGAGGACTTCAAGTTCTGGATGGCGCACGAACTGGCGCATGTCTACACGCCCGACCTGGCGGGCACGGACGAAGGCGAGGATTTCGCAGATGCCTTCGCGGGCGCGCTGCTGTTTCCGCAAACCCTCGCCGCCGATGCCTATCGCGAGGCGGCCGAGCCTCGCCGCAAGTCCGAGGGCGTCGCCGTCCTGCAGCGCCACGCGCAAGAGCACCAGATTTCGCTCTACACCGTCTACCGCGAAGCCCAGGCCCATGCCCGCGCTTCGGGGCTAGCACCGTTGCCGCTGAACGAGAAGACCGACATCCATGCCGTGCGCAATGCCCGCCGCGGCCGCCTGGTCAGCGAGTTGTTGTTCGACCCGCTGCCGCCCGAGCCCGCCACCTACGTGGCGGCCGCGCACAACAGCTTCGGCAGCGAGTTCTTCAACGCGCTGCGCCGGCTGCTCAAGGCGCAGGGCACCGGGCCGGGCTATGTGCAGCAACTGCTGGACCTGTCGCTGGCCGACGCCACGGCGCTGCATCACGCGCTGACCCAGGGCTGAAGCGATGGCGGGCGCGCCGGCCGCCACGACGCCCGTGCTGCTGGACACCAACGCCTATCTGCGCCTGGCCAAGCGCGTGCGCCCGTTGCTGGGCCTGCCCTTCGGACAGAAGCGCTACGTGCTGACCGTGCTGCCCGACGTGGAGGCCGAAGTGCACGCCAGCGCCCGCCTGCGCTTTCGCTATCCCTGGTTCGACGCCGACGCCGAACTGGTGCGCGAGCGGCTGGCTCGGCGCGTGCGCCTGAGCGCCGACGAGCGCGAGCAGATCGAGATCGCGGCCGGTGTGCTGCACGACGCCGTGCTGCAGGACGTGGCGCGCTTCCTGCACGGCGGCCGCTCGCCGCCCGGGCCCACCGACTGCCGCGTGCTGGCCTTCGGGTTGGTGAAGGGCGCCATCGTCGCCACCGACGACCTCGGTATGCATGTGCTGGCCGTCGAGTTCAAGCTGGCGGTGTGGCATGGCTGGGAGCTGCTGGCCAAGTTGCGCAGCGCCAAGGTGGCCGGCGACGATCTGGTGCGCGAAATCTACGCGGCGCTGGAAGCGAACGGTGACCTGCCCGCGAGCTGGCGCGAAGCGCGACACGGCGCGCTGGCCAAGGTGTTTGCGCGCGGGGGCTGAGCTACAGGGCGCCGGCGAAGGCGCGGTCGAGGATGGCGGGGAGGAGGGCGTCGAGTTCGGCGCCTACCTTCGTTTGCGCTTGCTTCAAATCGTCAAACTCGATGCGTAGCCGGTCAAGATCGCACAGGATTCGTCGTTGCTCATCCAAGGGTGGGACAGGTAGTACGAACGAACGAACTTGACTGCCGTTGATGCCAATGTTTCCAGCCGTTGTTCGGCCGAGCGACTCAACCTGAGTTCGGACAGTGGGAACGCTGAGAGCGATCACCAGGAAGTCCGGGTCGATGAGGTCCAGTTTCGGGCGGAGGCGAATCAGCTTGTCCGGATAGACAGGCCGTAACAACGGCACGTTCCGCGCAACAGCAGCCTTCGCAACGCGGTCGATGTCTCCGTTGAAGCGAACCATGAAGACATCCCCTTCACGGACGATGTACGCCTCTGCTTCAACAGTCTCAACTTGCACCAACTTGGCTGCGTCAAAATCCACAAAGCGGCCTTCAGCGCTGGATATTCGGCGGCGATCACCGCCGTCTGCACGGCCAGGCCAGCGGCGTCGATTTCTTCCTGGGTGATGAGCGTCGGTTCGCCGTCGAAGGCCGGGTCGGCGAACAGCCGCGTGGCCGAGCCGGTGTAGTCGATGATGTTGAACCACAGCTTGCCGTGGTCGTCGCGCACCCGCGTGCCGCGGCCGATGATCTGCTTGAACTCGCTCATCGAGCCCACCACGCGTGCCAGCACCACGTTTTTGCAGGTGGGTGCGTCCAGGCCGGTGGTCAGCAGCTGCGACGAGGTCAGGATGACGGGGGTTCGGTTCTCCGGGTCCTGGAAGCGGCCGCGGTGGCCAGCGCCGACATCGCCTTCGTCGGAGGTCACCCGGCACACGAAGTCGGGGTGTTTGGCCACCAGGTCGGCGTTGAGCGCGATGAGCGCGCTGCGCATTTCGGCAGCGTGCTCCTGATCGACGCAGAAGACGATGGTCTTGGCGTAGCGGTCGGTCTTGTGCAGGAAGTCGCTCAGGTGCCGCGCGATGGCTTGGGTGCGGGCGCGCAGGGCCACGGCGCGCTCGAAGTCGTTGGTCTGATATTCGTCGTCGGGGATGGCGCGGCCGTAGCGGTCCATTTCGCCGGCACTGGGCCGCCAGCCGGCGGCGTCCCATTCGGTGATGACCCGGTGCACGCGGTAGGGCGCCAGAAAGCCATCGGCAATGCCCTGCTGCAGTGAGTAGGTGTAAAGCGGGTTGCCGAAGTACAGGTAGCTGTCGCGGTTGCACTCGCGCAGCGGCGTGGCCGTCATGCCCAGTTGGGCGGCCGGCTCGAAGTGCGTGAGGATGTCGCGCCAAGCACTGTCGGCACGGGCGCTGCCGCGGTGGCACTCGTCCACCACGATGAGGTCGAAGAAGTCGGTTGGGTACTTGCGGAACAGGCCTTCGCGCCGTTCGTCCTCGGCCATCGCCTGGTAGATGGCGAAGTACATGTCGCGGCCCTGTACCACCTCGCCGGACTCGATCTTGTGGCGCGCGTCGCCGAACGGGGCGAAGTCTTTGGCCATCGGCTCGTCGACGAGGAAGTTGCGGTCGGCCAGGAACAGAATCTTGGGTCGGCGCGGTTCGCCGCTGCGGTTCCAGCGCGTGGTCCAGAGCTTCCAGCAGATCTGGAAGGCGACGCTGGTCTTGCCGGTGCCGGTGGCCAGCGTCAGCAGCAGGCGTGTCTGGCCGCGCTGGATGGCTTCGACCGCGCGGTCGATGGCGATGCGCTGGTAGTAGCGCGGCGGCTTGCCGGCGCTCAGGTTGTAGGGTTCGAGCAGGCGCTGAGCGTCGGCGGGCCGGGTCAGTCCGGAGCCCTCGCGATAACGGGCGAGCAACTGGTCGGGCGTGGGGAAGTCACTGCGGCTGGTTTCGGTGCCCGCGAAGTAGTCGATCTCGACGATCTCGTGCCCGTTGGTAGCGAAGGCGAACTTGAGGCCAAGCATCTCGGCGTAGTCACGCGCCTGCTGGATGCCGTCGCTGGCGCTGCGCCACGCCGCCTTGGCTTCGACCACGGCCAACGGCAGATCGCGGGTCACGCGCAGCAGGTAATCCACGCGCTTGGGCGGCTTGCGGACGAAGCCGCGGCCGACCGGCACGATGCGGCCATCGGTGATGCTGCGCTGCTCGGCAATCGAGTGCGGTTCGTCGTCCCAGCCGGCGGCTTGCAGGCGCGGCACGACGAACTTGCGACAGGTGTCGGCTTCGTTCACGGTGGCTCTCCCCGGCGGCGAGGATAAGCCGTCACACGCAGCGTGATGGCCTGCGAGTTGACCGGCGCCGTCAGGCGAGGGGTCGAACGAGCAGAGTCAGGAGCGCGCCGAAGGCGTCGCGCCTAACCGCACTTCACCCGCTGCCGCCACGCATGCAGCAGCGGCTCGGTGTAGCCGCTGGGCTGTTCCTTGCCCTTGAACACCAGCTCCATCGCCGCGCGGTAGGCGAAGCTGGTCTCCCAGTTCCCCGCCATCGGCTGGTACAGCGCGTCGAGCGCGTTCTGGCCGTCCACCACCGCGGCCATGCGGCGCAAGCTCTCGTGCACCTGGGCCTCGGTGATGACGCCGTGGTGCAGCCAGTTGGCAATGTGCTGGCTGCTGATGCGCAGCGTGGCGCGGTCTTCCATCAGGCCGACGTTGTGGATGTCGGGCACCTTGGAGCAGCCCACGCCCTGGTCGATCCAGCGCACCACGTAGCCCAGGATGCCCTGCACGTTGTTGTCCAGCTCCTGCTGCCGCTCTTGCGCGCTCCAGGTGGCTTGCGCCACCACCGGCACCGTCAGCAGGCCGGCCAGCAGCGCGTCGTGCTCGGCCGCGGCGTCGATTTTTTCCAGCTCGATCTGGACCGCCGCCACGTCGACCTGGTGGTAGTGCATGGCGTGCAGCGTGGCCGCGGTGGGGCTGGGCACCCAGGCGGTGTTGGCGCCGGCGCGCGGGTGGGCGATTTTCTGCTCCAGCATGGCCGCCATGAGGTCGGGCATGGCCCACATGCCCTTGCCGATTTGCGCCTTGCCGCGCAGCCCGCAGGCCAGGCCCACGAGCACGTTGTTGCGCTCGTAGGCCGCAATCCACTCGCTGCTCTTCATGTCACCCTTGCGGCGCATCGGCCCGGCGAGCATGGCGGTGTGCATTTCGTCGCCGGTGCGGTCGAGGAAACCGGTGTTGATGAAGGCCACGCGGCTGGCCGCCGCGGCGATGCAGGCCTTGAGGTTGACGCTGGTGCGGCGCTCTTCATCCATGATGCCGAGCTTGACGGTGCTGTCCGCCAGGCCCAGCACCTGCTCGACGCGGCCAAACAGCTCGCAGGCAAAGGCCACTTCGGCCGGGCCGTGCATCTTGGGCTTGACGATGTAGACGCTGCCACTGCGGCTGTTGACGATGCCGTTGGCGCCCCGGCGCTGCAGGTCGTGCAGCGCGATGGTGGTGGTGACGACGGCGTCGAGGATGCCTTCGGGGATCTCGCGGCCTTCAGCGCCCCACAGCACCGCGGGGTTGGTCATCAGGTGGCCGACATTGCGCAAGAACATCAGGCTTCGGCCGTGCAGGATGACGTCTTCGCCGCCGGCGCCCAGGTAGCGGCGGTCGGGGTTGAGGCCGCGCTTGAAGCTCTTGCCGCCCTTGGTCACGGTTTCGGTCAGCGTGCCCTGCAAGATGCCCAGCCAGTTGCGGTAGCCCAGCACCTTGTCGTCGGCGTCCACCGCGGCCACCGAGTCCTCGAGGTCGAGGATGGTCGACAGCGCGGCTTCGAGCACGAGGTCGCTGACACCGGCGCCGTCGGCCCGGCCGATGGTCGTGGTGCGGTCGATCAGGATGTCGATGTGCAGCCCGTGGTGGCGCAGCAGCACCGAAAGCGGCGACGCGCTGTCGCCCTGGAAGCCGACCAGCTGCGACGGGTCGGCCAGGCCGACGACGCGGCCGCTGGCCAGCGTGACGAGCAGATGGCCGCCATCGACGCGGTAGGCCGTGCTGTCGGCGTGGGTTCCTTCGACCAACGGCGCCGCTTGATCCAGAAAGCGCCGCGCGAAGGCAATCACGCGCGCACCGCGCACGGCGTTGTAGGCACCGGCGCGCGTGGCGCCGGCGCTCTCGTCGATGACGTCGGTGCCATACAGGGCGTCGTACAGCGAGCCCCAGCGCGCGTTGGCAGCGTTGAGTGCGTAGCGCGCGTTGAGCACCGGCACCACCAGTTGCGGGCCGGCCTGCAGCGAGAGCTCGGCGTCGACCTGTGTCGTCGTGGCCTGCGCCTGCGCCGGCGGCTCGACCAGATAGCCGATGCGCTGCAGGAACGCGCGGTAGGCCGGCGCGTCAGCGATCGGGCCAGGGTGCGCGCGGTGCCAGGTGTCGATCTCGGATTGCAGCCGGCCGCGTTCGGCCAGCAGGGCCGCGTTCTTGGGTGCCAGGTCGCGCACGATGGCGTCAAAGCCAGCCCAAAAGCGCGCGGCGTCGACGCCAGTGCCGGGCAGGACTTCGTCTTCGATGAAGCGCTGCAGGACGCTGGCGACTTGCAGGCTGTGGATGGCGGTACGCATGGTGGCGGGGCTTTCGGTGCTCAGGGGGTGGTACATGGGTCTGGAAACAGGGCCAGCACATCACGCAGGCTGCGCCCGGTGTGAGTGGGTTCGGTGTCGAGCTGCTCAGGCGGCGCACCGGCGCGGTTGACCCACAGCGTGGTGTAGCCAAACCAGGTGGCGCCAATGGCATCCCAGGCGTTGCTGCTGACAAACAGGATCTCGCGCGCCTGCAGGCCCAGGGCCGCGGTGCCCAGCGCGTAGGCGGCCGGGTCGGTCTTGTAGCGGCGCACAGGGTGCACGCTGATGACGTGATCCAGCAGCCCCGAGAAGCCGGCGCTCTTGACGGCCACGCCCAGCATGTCGGGATCGCCGTTGCTCAGGATGCCGGCCGGGATGCCGCGCCGGCGCAGCTCGGCCAGCACCTCGCGGTTCTCGGGGAAGGCGCTGAGGTGGCGATACTGGTTCATCAGCCGCTCCTCACTCGTGGCGTCCAGGGCCAGGCTCAGTCGCGCCGCGGCGTGGCGCAGGCCGGCGCGCGTGAGCTCCCAGAACGGGCGGTAGCGGTCGCTGCCGGCTTCGCCAGCGCGGCCGCTCATCGAGACCAGCCGCGTGTACTCGATCTGTTTTTCGCGCCACAGCAGGGCCAACCGCTCGCCGTGGCTGGGGAATAGCTGCTCGGCCAGCAGGCCGACGCTGTAGACGTCGAACAGCGTGCCGTAGGCGTCGAAGAGCACGGCTTTGAGCTTCATGCCGGCACTCTATTCGATAAGCGCTCCGGCATTAACTACGGGAAGTTCGTTGTATTCATGCGCTTGGTGCGCATAATCCGACATCATGGACCGGCTCAAACAGATCGAGTCTTTCACCGCAGTGGCCGGCAAGGGCAGCCTGACGGCGGCCGCGCATGCCGAAGGCGTGGCGCCCGCGGTCATCGGGCGGCGCATCGATGCGCTCGAAGAGCGGCTGGGCGTGAAGCTGCTCGTGCGCACCACGCGGCGCATCACGCTCACGCATGAGGGCAGTGCCTTCCTGGAAGACTGCCAGCGCCTGCTGGCCGACCTGGCCAACGCCGAGGCCAGTGTCAGCGCCGGGGGCGTCAAGGCCAGCGGCCACCTGCGCATCACGGCGCCGGCGGGCTTTGGCCGCCGCCACGTGGCGCCGCTGGTGCCCGGCTTCGTGGCCCAGCACCCCGACGTGAGCGTGTCGCTCAATCTCAGCGACCGCGTGGTGGACATCGTCAACGAAGGCGTGGACTGCGCCGTGCGCGTGGGTGATCTGCCCGACAGCAGCCTGGTCAGCGTGCGCCTGGCCGACAACCGGCGCTTGTGCGTTGCCACGCCAGCCTACGTGGCGCGCGCCGGCGTTCCGGCGACTCCGTCCGATCTGACGCGCCATGCCTGCCTGACGCTGAGCTCGGACGCCAGCCAGACGCGTGGCTGGGCCTTCACGGTCGATGGCGAGATCGTGCACCTGCGCCCTGGCGGGCCGCTGGACTGCAGCGACGGCCAGGTGCTGCACGAGTGGTGCCTGCGCGGCATGGGAATCGCCTGGCGCAGCACCTGGGAGGTGGAGGCCGACGTCGCCGCCGGCCGCCTGCAGGTGGTGCTGGAGGACTTTGCCGCGCCGCCCAACGGCATCTACGCGGTGTTTCCACAGCGCAAGCATCTGCCCCTGCGCGTGCGGCTGTGGATCGACTTTCTCAAGCACAGCTACGGCGACGCCAGATACTGGTCCGCTCCCGTAGCGGCGGCGCCAATCCCTCTTTAGGGGACAAGGCCAGCGGCCCGGCGAAGCCGGTTCCGCGGCGTTCACTCGGTCAGTGTGGCCCTACTTCTTCGCAGGGGCCTTTTCAGCAGCCATGCACTTCTTGATGGAACTGGTCTTGGCGGCGCCGGCCAGCGCCTTGCCGTTCTTGTCCACCGCCTTGGCTTCGCAGGCCGGGCTGGCTGCCGGGGCGGCCGCGGCGGCGGGCGCGGCGTCTTTTTCGCACTTCTTGACGAAGCTGGTCTTGGCGGCGCCCGCGAGCTTCTTCTCGGTGGCCTTGGCTTCGCAATCGGCATTGGCGGCAAAGGCCTGGCCGGCAAACAAGGCGAAGGAAGCGATGACGATGGCGGCGACGGTCTTGTTCATGGTGGGGCTCCTCATGGGGTTTTTGGGTGAGTGACCTGCCGCCGCCGAGGCACTTGCACGCATCGACGTCCGGCATGAGCTCAACGCTCGTGAGGTCATTTCAGATGACCGGCGCGGCGCGCCGACGAGCTTAAGCGCTGCGTCGTTGCGCGGCCAGCGCCTCTTGCGACGCGTGCAGGCGGCGCACCAGCACCACGATGAAGGCCTTGTCAAAGAGCAGCCGCGTGCCCAGCGACAGCCTCTCCATTGCTTCGGGCGTAAACGACACCGTGGTCGCCGGCTGCGACACCAGGATGTCGACCGAGTGCACGCGCAGCGCCGGGTTGGGCGCCAGATACGCCATCTCGCCCACCGTCTGACCCTCGCCGATCGAGGCCACCAGCTTGCCCTCGCGGTAGACCTCGACCTGGCCCTGGGTGACGATGTGAAAGCTGTTGCCCTGCTGGCCCTTGCGAAACAGCGCCTGGCCGTAGGTGTGGCGCTGCCAAGTGGCGCGGCGCACCACTTCCCAGAGCTCGACGTCGCCGAAGCTCGAGAAAAATTCCTGGCAGCGCAGCAGCGTGAAACGCTCGGAATCGACGACCTCCTGCACCGAGCCGGACTTGACATCGCGCGCGGTCGTCATCGCCGACAGCGCCTGCGCGAACTCGTCCCAGGTGGCCGGGCGCAGCTCGCGTTCCTTGGCCAGGCCGCGCTCGATGAGCGAGGCCAGCGCCGGCGGCGTGCCATCGCGCAGCGACGCCAGCGGTGGCGCACTGGCGTGGTAGATCTGATGCATGATGGCCTGCTGCTGCGTGGCATCGAAGGGCGGCCGGCCCGCAATCAGGTGGTACATCACCGCCGAGAGCGAATAGATGTCGGCGCGGCAGTCGAGCGTGTCGCCGTCAAGCTGCTCGGGCGACATGTAGGCCAGCGAGCCGACGCGAAAGATCTGCGTGTGGTCGGCGCCCAGGTTGAAGACGCTGCCGAAGTCGGTGACCTTGACGTCGGTGATCTGGTCGCCGTCCACGGTGGCCAGCAGGTTGGCCGGCTTGACGTCGCGGTGAATCAAGCCCTGCTTGAAGCAGTAGCCCAGCGCCATCGCGCACTTGAACCCGATTTCAATGATCTGCGGCACCGACAGCAGGCTGTTGGCACGGCAGTAGCGTCGCAGCGTGACGCCGTCGACGTACTCCATCACCAGGTAGGGCGCATCGGGGTCGTCCACGGCGTCAAGAATCTGCACCACGTTCGGGTGCTGCAGCTGCCCCACCAGCGCGGCCTCGGCGGCAAAGAAGCGTTTCTGGAAGTGCGACTCGCGCGAATCGGGTACCAGCGCCGCGCGCACGCGCTTGATGGCCACATCGCGGTTGCGGAACGGGTCGTGAGCGAGAAAGACCTCGCTGGTCGCACCTTCGCCGAGCTTGGCGCGCACCTTGTACTTGCCGATCTGCTGCGGCAGGCCGGGGCCGGGCGGGTGCGGGTCAGAGGCGACGATGGAGGATGAGCTCATTTCAGTACCGCCCGGCCGCTCCGAAGGTACTGACCGCCCCCTCGGTGGGCAGTGAGCATCGCGAGCGTGGGGGCTGTTCCAGTTCTGTGCGGCGGGGTAAGCCCGCAGCACATCATGCTCGCGCCCGGCGGCCGTGGCGATGCCTCGAAGAAGACGGCAAAGCGATCCCTGTTCCGCACGCCGCGGCCGGGCGCAAGGCCAAAAGTAGAATCGCGCCATGATTGAAGCGAAGCAGGCGTTGCGCGTGGCGCTGCGCGAAGCAGTGACTGAGCTGGCGCAGGCGGCGGGGGTGAGCGCGCCCGCGGCCGACTTCGAGTCGCCCAAGCAAGCCGCGCATGGCGACCTGGCCATCACCGTGGCCATGCAGCTGGCGCGCGGCCTGAAGAAGAACCCGCGCGAGGTGGCGCAGGCACTGGTCGCGGCGCTGCAGCAGCAGCCGGCCGTGACGCGCTGGGTGCAGTCGCTGGAGATCGCCGGCCCGGGCTTCATCAACCTGCGCCTGACGGCCGCGGCCAAGCAGGCCGTGGTGGCCGAGGTGCTGGCCGCGGGGGACGGTTTCGGCCGCCAGCCGGCGAGCGGCACCAAGGTGATGGTCGAGTTCGTGTCCGCCAACCCCACCGGCCCGCTGCACGTGGGCCACGGCCGCAATGCCGCCCTGGGCGACTGCATCAGCAGCCTGCTGCAAAGCCAGGGCGCCGAGGTGCTGCGCGAGTTTTATTACAACGACGCCGGGGTGCAGATCGCCACCCTGGCCACGTCCACCCAGGCGCGCCTCAAGGGCCTGAAGCCGGGCGACGCGCAGTGGCCCGAGTTGGCCTACAACGGCGAGTACATCGCCGACATCGCGGCCGACTTTCGCGCCGGCAAGACCGTGCATGCCGATGACCGCGAGTTCACCGCCAGCGGCGACGTCGACGACCTCGACGGCATGCGCCAGTTCGCGGTGGCCTACCTGCGCCACGAGCAGGATCTCGACCTGCGGGCCTTCGGCGTCCACTTTGATCACTACTACCTCGAGAGCAGCCTGTACAGCAGCGGCCGTGTCGACGACACCGTTGCGCGGCTCGTCGCCTCGGGCAAGACCTTCGAGGACGGCGGTGCGCTGTGGCTGCGCACCACCGACTACGGCGACGACAAGGACCGCGTGATGCGCAAGTCCGACGGCAGCTACACCTACTTCGTGCCCGACGTGGCCTACCACCTGGCCAAGTTCGAGCGTGGCTACACGCAGGTCATCAACGTGCAGGGCACCGACCACCACGGCACCATGGC
>JANPMR010000150.1:0-8433 GCA_031427055.1 Rubrivivax sp. | reverse complement strand
CAGGGCCTGCTGCTGGCGCGCGACGACATCTCGACGGTCGAGATGATGTGCCAACTGCTCAGCAACGAGCGCGATCCGGTCAAAGGCCGCCAGCTGCCCCTGCTGCACTCGTACCGGCGGGCCGGCTTCTTCTCGGTCTCTGGCAACCTGGCCACGCAATACATACAGGCCGTGGGCTGGGCCATGGCCTCGGCGATCAAGGGCGACAGCCGCATCGCATCGGCCTGGATCGGCGACGGCGCCACGGCAGAGAGCGACTTCCACACCGCGCTGACCTTTGCCCACGTCTACCGCGCGCCGGTGATCCTCAACGTCGTCAACAACCAGTGGGCCATCTCCACCTTCCAGGCCATTGCCGGCGGCGAGGCCACCACCTTTGCCGCGCGCGGCGTCGGCTGCGGCATTGCCTCGCTGCGCGTCGACGGCAACGACTTCCTTGCCGTCTACGCCGCGTCGCTGTGGGCCGCCGAGCGTGCACGCGCCAACCTGGGGCCAAGCTTGATCGAGTGGGTCACCTACCGCGCCGGCGCACACTCGACGTCGGACGACCCGACGCGCTACCGCCCGGCCGACGACTGGCAGCGCTTTCCGCTCGGCGACCCCGTCGCACGCCTGAGGCAACACCTGGTCTTGCTGGGTGCCTGGTCCGACGAAGAACACCTTGCGACGCAGCGCGAACTCGACACGCAGATGTCGACGGCGCTGGCCACGGCCCTGCAGCACGGCTCGCTGCTCGACGGCCACATCCCACCGCTGGCAAGCATGTTCGAGGATGTCTACAAGGACATGCCACCTCATCTGCGCGAGCAGATGCGGCAGGCCGAAAGAGGCTGAACATGGCGGTGATGACCATGATCCAGGCCCTGCGTTCGGCAATGGACGTGATGCTGGCGCGCGACGAAAACGTCGTCGTCTATGGCCAGGACGTGGGCTACTTCGGCGGCGTGTTCCGCTGCACCGAAGGCCTGCAGACCAAGTACGGCAAGTCGCGCGTGTTCGACGCGCCGATCTCCGAGGGCGGCATCGTCGGCTCGGCCATCGGCATGGCGGCCTACGGCCTGCGGCCGGTGGTCGAGGTGCAGTTTGCCGACTACTTTTATCCGGCGTCCGACCAGATCGTGTCCGAGGCGGCGCGGCTGCGCTACCGCTCGGCGGGTGACTTCACATCGCCCATCACCATCCGCATGCCCTGCGGCGGCGGCATCTACGGCGGCCAGACGCACAGCCAGAGCCCCGAGGCGCTGTTCACCCACGTCTGCGGCCTGCGCACGGTGATGCCGAGCAACCCGTATGACGCCAAGGGTCTGCTCATCGCCTCGATCGAGAACGACGACCCCGTCATCTTTCTCGAACCCAAGCGCCTGTACAACGGCCCCTTCGACGGCCACCACGACAAGCCCGTGGTGCCCTGGTCGGCGCACCCGATGAGCGAGGTGCCCGAGGGGTACTACACGGTGCCGCTGGAGTCTGCCGCGGTGTTCCGCCCCGGCGCCGCGCTCACGGTGCTGAGCTACGGCACCATGGTCTTCGTGTGCGAGGCGGCGGCGCGCGAGAGCGGCATCGACGCCGAGATCATCGACCTGCGCAGCCTGTGGCCGCTGGACCTGCCGGCGATCATCGAGTCGGTCAAGAAGACGCGCCGCTGCGTGGTCGTGCACGAGGCCACGCGCACCAGCGGCTTCGGCGCCGAACTGGTGGCCCTTGTGCAGGAGCATTGCTTTTATCACCTCGAGGCGCCCATCGAGCGCGTGACCGGCTGGGACACGCCCTACCCGCACGCGCTGGAGTGGGCCTACTTCCCGGGCCCTGATCGTGTGGCGGCGGCGATGAAACGCGTGATGGAAACCTGAAGTGAGTATCCATTTGATCAAGATGCCAGACCTCGGCGAAGGCATCGCAGAGGTCGAACTCGTGGCCTGGCACGTCAAGCCGGGTGACGCCGTGGCCGAAGACCAGGTGCTGGCCGACGTGATGACCGACAAGGCCGCCGTCGAGATCCCGTCGGCGGTGGCCGGCACCGTGGTGGCGCTGGGTGGCGAGGTGGGGCAGATGATGGCCGTGGGGGCGGAGCTGATCCGCATCGAGCTGCACGGCGCGCACCCCGCCGTCGCGCCTGCAGCGCCAAGCCCATTGGCCCCGAATCTGCCCGTCACCGAGCCTCGCCAGTCGCGCAGCATCACCGCGCCGGGCGGGTCGCAGCGTCCGATCGCCTCACCGGCGGTGCGCTCCCGCGCCTGGGACCTGGACATCGATCTGAAGGACGTCGCCGCCAGCGGCACGGCCGGCCGCGTGATGCAGGCCGACCTGGACGCGCATGTCGTGCGCGGCGGGCCGCGCACGGCGTCTGCAACGCCGGTAGCAACGCCACGAGCCGCGGCGCAGGGCGCGGCCACACAGTCGATCAAGATCGTCGGCCTGCGCCGCAAGATCGCGCAGAAGATGCAGGAGTCCAAGCGCCGCATCCCGCATTTCAGCTACGTCGAAGAAGTCGACGTCACCGCCGTCGAGGCCCTGCGCGCGCAGCTCAACGCCCGCTGGGGTGAGCAGCGCGGGCACCTCACGCTGCTGCCCTTGCTGATCCGCGCGATGGTGCTGGCCCTGCGCGAGCATCCGCAGCTCAACGCCCGCTTCGACGACGAACTCGGCGTCGTCACGCAACACGCCGCCGTGCACGTGGGCATCGCGACGCAGACCGACATGGGCCTGCTGGTGCCGGTGCTGCGCGACGCGCAGGCGCACGATCTGTGGGCCAACGCGGCCGAAGTGGTGCGCCTGGCCGGCGTGGCACGCAGCGGCCGCGCGGTGCGCGACGAGCTGACGGGATCGACCATCACCCTCACCAGCCTGGGCCGCCTGGGCGGCATCGTGTCCACGCCGGTCATCAACCACCCCGAGGTCGCCATCGTCGGCGTCAACCGCATCGTGGCGCGGCCGGTGGTCGTCGACGGCGTGATCGTGGTGCGCCAGATGATGAACCTGTCCTCGTCCTTCGACCATCGCGTGATCGACGGTGTGGACGCGGCCAAGTTCGTGCAGGCCCTGCGCGGCGGTCTCGAACACCCGGCCCTGCTGTTCATCGAGTAGGGCAGCGGGCCGCCGTGGCACCATCGGCATCCGATGAAGCGCCTGCTGCAAGCCCCCAACCTCGCCATGGCCACGCTGTGGAGCGACATGCTGTGCAGCGCCGGCATCGAAGCCAGTGTGCAGCGCGCCTACGCCGGCAGCATCGCCGGGCAGATCCCGCCCGACCAGGCGCTGCCCGAGATCTGGCTGCAGGACGACGAGCAACACGCCAACGCCGAGGCCCTGATGCACGAGCTGCAACACCTGCCGCATCGCCACTGGCTGTGCAGCGCCTGCGGCGAGAGCGTCGACGGGCCGTTCGAGCAGTGCTGGAACTGCGGCGCACCCATGCCGGCGGTGCGGTGACGGTGAGGCTGACGCCGCGCCTGGCGCTGCTGATGACGCTGCCGCCGCTGCTGTGGGCCGGCAACGCCGTCGTCGGCCGTGTGCTGGCCGGCCAGGTGCCACCGCTGACGCTGAACTTCATGCGCTGGCTGCTGACCGCGCTGATCCTGCTGCCACTGGCCTGGCGCGCGCTGGTGCCCTTCTCGCGCATCGCGCAGCGCTGGCCCTACCTGCTCGCGCTGGGCTTGCTGGGCGTGGGCTCGTTCAACTCATTGCAGTACCTGGCGCTCGTCACCTCGTCGCCGCTGAACGTGACGCTCGTGGCGGCGAGCATGCCGGTGTGGATGCTGGCCGTGGGCGCGCTGTGCTTCGGCGAGAAGCCGCGCCGCGCGCAGCTTGTCGGGGCCGTGTTCGGCCTGGCCGGCGTGTGCGTGGTGATCGGCCGCGGCTCGTTGCAGACGCTGTTGGCCGTGCAACTGGTGGCGGGCGACATCTACATCCTGATCGCCTCGATTGGCTGGGCCCTTTACAGCTGGCTTCTCGTCAAGCCGCCGGCGCACATGCGCGGCGACGCGCGGCCGCGGGCCGACGAAGGCTGGGACTGGGCCGGCCTGCTGCTCATCCAGACGCTCTTCGGCTTGCTCGGCGCCGGCATGTTCACCGCTGGCGAACAGTGGCTGGGCGCGGCGCCGATTCAATGGAGCGCTGGCGTGGCGGCCGCGCTGGTCTACGTGTCGCTGGGCGCCTCGATCCTGGCCTACCGCTGCTGGGGCCTGGGTGTGGCCGAGGGCGGCCCGGCCATGGCCGCGTTCTTCAACAACCTGACACCGCTGTTCGCCGCACTGCTGTCAGCGCTGCTGCTGGGCGAGGCGCCGCAGGCCTACCACGCACTGGCCTTTGCGCTCATCGTGGGCGGCATCGCGGTCAGCACGCCGCGGACCCGGTAGCGCGCGGCACCCGCCCTCAGCCCGGCTCGCCGACACGCGACAAGGCCACTTGTCGGGCCACAAAGGTGCTTACGCGGGTGAATGTCACGCCATGCGCCTGCTCGAGCGCCGCCGCGCCGTCAAAGTGCTCGCTGAAGGCGTCGTCAGGCAGGCTCATGAGCCGCAGGATGCGCGCCATGCCGGGGTGCAGCGGCGCGGCGATGACCGCGATGGCGCGCGCCACACCGGACGGCAGGCGGCCGATGCGCGGCGCGATGCCAAGTTCTTGCGCATAGAGCTCGGCCACTTCGGCGTTGCTCAGATGGTCGTGCCCGCCGATGTCCAGCGACTGGAAGGGCGGCGGGTCGTCGAGCAGCGCGCGCACTGCAAACTGCGCCACGTCACTTGCAGCGACGAAGTTGCGGCGCTTGCTGCCGGCGCCAATGAGCTGGGCCTTGCCCTTGTCCAGCACCGCCTTGCCGTTGAAGAGGTGGACGTGCTGTTCCATGAAGGCCGTGGGCCGCAGCACGACCGCCTGCATGCCGCTGGCGCGCACGCAGCTTTCGATGTGGTGCTTGGTGCGAAAGAAGTCGATCGGATGATCCGCAGCCGCGCCGTAGGCCGACACGTACACGAAGCGGCCCACGCCCGCCGACTGTGCGGCCTGCACGAGCGATCGATGCCCCGCGTCGTCGACGGATTCACTGCGCCAGCGGCCGCGGCCCGTGATGCCGTGCGCCGCCGCCAGCACGCGCTGCACACCCGCGCAGGCCCGCGCCAGCGAGTCGGCATCCGTCAGGTCTGCGGCCATCACCTCGGCACCCTGGCGGGCCAGGTCGGCGGCCTGCTCGGGATGGCGGCAGACGGCACGCACTTGCGCGCCGCGTTCGATCAGCGCCCGCACCGTCGGGCGGCCCAGTGCGCCGGTGGCGCCGATGACAAGGATCTTCATGCCGGCATTCTGCGCGTCGAATCGTTTCGTGCAAGGGCCACCGGGCGCCGCTGCGCAGCGCGAACCCGCACGCAAGCCCTGGACGGCACCCTCGCGCCGCCCACGATCGTCGAAAGCGACTGAAGACCGAAAACCAGAATCGAGTTCGCAGTCGACTTCATCGCCCTCAAGCAAGCTGTCTGGCAGCCCGCTTGGTCCGCTGCTCGTGCACGCGCTCGGCCCGGCGCCAGCCGCCGCCGAGCGCAGGCGCGCCCATGCGGTAGCTCGGAGCGCTCGGTTCAGGGAACGCAATCAGCGTCATAGATCATCGCCACAGCGAGCCCATCCGTAACTGTCAGGGCGAGCTGCGCAGCACAATCGGCTTGATCTTCAGGCGCAGTGCATTGCGGCTCAGGACGTCGTCCAGGGTTGCCATGTGCTTCGCACCCGCAGCCTCGGCACACGCCAGGTGCAAGGCGTCGCCAGCGCGCAAGGCGCTTGCCGCATCAAGCACCAGCTCAGCCGCGCGATGAAAGTTGGCAGGCGCTACCGGAAGCAGTCGGAGGTCGGCAGCCACCATGCGTTCGAAGCGCGTCCACGCGCCCAGTGCTTGCTGCGCGTCGATGGCTCCGGTGCGCTGCTTGATGACGAGCGCGCTGGCGAACTCCGGAATGCACCAGGCCGCGGCAACGAGTTCGCTCTTTTCGCGCGCGTACCAGTTGGCGGCTGCTGAGCTGTGCGGCTCATTCAGGAACAAGGGCACGAGTACGCTGGTGTCGACATAGACCATGTCAGTACCGCGCCCCGCCACGCAGTTCCGCCATCACGGGCTCGCTCATGGGCATGGCACTGCGGGCCTCAGTCAACTCAAGCGCGAATGCCTTGCGATTCCACTGCGCTGGTCGGATGGACAGGCTGCCGTCGACAGTGAGCTGGGCCTCCACAGTCGCGCCTTCGCGCAACCCGAGCCGGCGTACGACTTCGGACGGAATCCGCAGGGCAAGACTGTTACCCCACTTCGCTACTTGTAGATCCATGATGTATATCCATTCTTGTTTATACATCTTGCTCGCTGAATCTTGCTCGCTGAACGTCAGATGTCTAGACTGCCGTCAGCACCCACGACAATCCCGGGAGCTGCCTTCAGTGCCCTCAAGGGCGACCGCAAGAAGGCGGCCGAAGCCGTCGCTGAGACGCTAAAGGACTTTCCACAATTCAAGGTATCTGGGGCGATACGTCGATACGAAGATCCCGGCGAGAACTTCGCACCAGCCTATAAGAAGTGGGCTCTTGAACGCATGGTTCCGGGAGGCTTCCCGACAGCCGCCCTTGGCATAGTGCAGCTCCTGGCCGATAGCTGGTACAGGTAGTTCCGCGAGCCTCTGTACCTGAGGGCCGCCTGGAAGCGTCAATGGAAGTCTTCCTCGATCTGGTGGCGTGCGCCGATCACGAGTACCAATTCGGGTGATCGGATGTCGAAGCGCAGGATGTAGCCCGTTGTGCCGAACGGAATGATGAGTTCGCGCAGCGTCGACCGGGCACCGACCTTGCGGTAGCTGTACGGCGTTGTCGATAGGTGGCTCAGTGCAGCTTGTCGAATGACCTTGACGGCCTCGTCGGCCACATCGAGTTCTTCGAGCGTTTCGGCGCGATCGAGCAGGTAGTCGTAGAGCCGCACCAGGTCGTCTTCAGCGCCTTGCGTGAATTCGACGGCGTAGCTCATCCGCCCAGTTGCTTGCGGCGCTTAGCCAACTTGGATTCGAGCTTGGCGATGACCTGGGCGGCAGGGATGGACACTCCTGTGCGCTCATACTCGGCCAGGGATGCGTCGCAACGCGAAGCGAAGTCGGTCTGAACGCGCCGGTACTCAACGGCGTTGCGAACGGCGACCTCGACGAAGTCGGTTAGTGTTTCGCCTGGGCGCAGGACAGCGTCGAGGCTGGCACGTAGCTCGGTTTCGACACGGACTTGGGGGATGACGGCGTCTTTCATGGCGATATCGTAGTGCAAACGCACTACGAACTCAACCCCCTATGCGCGGTTGGCCGGTTAGGCCTGTTCGAAACGCTCCGAAGCTGCCGCTCGCGACCGGCAGGTCATGGCCGGGAGCCGGTAGTCTCGACAGGCACCTTGATGGCGATCTGACCGCCTTGAAAGTGTGGAGGTCACACCTGCTGGATGGTCGCGGGCGCGTGTGCATCGCGTCGGCTCCTTCATGAGCCCCTGTTGCGCAGTGGCGCGGTGCTCGCCAAACCGTTGCCGGCACTCACGCCACAGAGCAGGCACCATGGCACCGCGGTGGCTCCGCCGCTGGGCCTGAACTTCCACCAAGGGGACGCAGGGCTGGCTGCGCCCAGGAGGTTCAAAACGTGCCCGGGAACGCCCCGCCATCCATGAGCAGGTTCTGCCCGGTGATGTAGCCGGCATGTGCGCTGCAAAGGAAAGCACAGGCGGCGCCGAACTCGGCCGCGGTGCCGAAGCGCCGGGTCGGGTTGAGCGCGCGGCGCTCGTCCAGCAAGTCCTCGATCGGCCGGCCGGTCTTGGCCGCGGCGCCGGCCATCGTGCCGCGCAGGCGGTCGGTGTCGAAGGGGCCTGGCAGCAGCGCGTTGATCGTCACGTTGCAGCCGGCCAGCCGCGGCTGGCGTGCCACGCCGGCCACAAAGCCGGTGAGACCGCTGCGCGCGCCGTTGCTCAGGCCCAGGATGTCGATGGGTGCCTTCACCGCGGCCGAGGTGATGTTGACGATGCGCCCGAAGCCGCGCTCGGCCATGCCGTCCACTGTGCTCTTAATGAGCTCGATGGGCGTCAGCATGTTGGCGTCCAGCGCCTTGAGCCAGGCCTCGCGGTCCCAGTCGCGAAAATCTCCCGGCGGCGGGCCGCCGGCGTTGTTGACCAGGATGTCCACCTGCGGGCAGGCCGCCAGCGCGGCTGCACGGCCGGCCTCCGTGGTGATGTCGCCCACCACCGCGATCACCTGCACGGCCGGGTTGAGCGCGCGCAACTCGGCCGCCGTGGCCTGCAGCGCTTCGGCGCCGCGTGCCGTGATGACGACGTTGACGCCCTCACCCACCAGCGCCGCGGCACAACCCTTGCCCAGCCCCTTGCTCGCGGCGCACACCAACGCCCACTTGCCTGCAATGCCCATGTCCATGGAAGTCTCCTGATCGA
>JANPMR010000149.1:0-7066 GCA_031427055.1 Rubrivivax sp. | reverse complement strand
ATGGCGAGGGTGGGTTGTTTGGGATCGTTCATGGCCAGGGGTGAAGCGGTGCGTGCCGGCAAAGCGCTGCTCAAATTCACGGCCACGCAGGGCGATGCGCTGAGGCGCCGCAGGGTCGCTGCCGAAATCGGCGTCTGCGCTCCAGGCTTCGTCGCCGATCTTGAAGCGGTGCTCGCCGTTCAGACGCGTGACGAGTTGGTAGGCGTTGCAGGCCCAGATGAAGCGCTGCGCGTCGACCGCGTTCCAGCTGTTGAAACTGCCGCGCAGGTAAAGGCTGCGGTCGCCGAATGGCTCGGGTTTGCACAGGCCTTGCGCAGGCGCGGCGGCCGCGGCGAACAGCAACGCTGATGCCAGTGTGAGTCGCAGCATCCCACCCGCATGCCCACGATTTGACCAGTGGCAACGCCAAGACTGCGCGCGATCACTGGCGGTCCGGATGAACGGGATTGGGATGTCGTCCAAGAAGAGTGTTGTCATGGTCAATTCGAGAGTGGGCAGGTCGCCACCGGGCACCGTGGGTCTGGGCAGCCTAGAACGTGCGCCAATCCGCCGTGTGTTCAGCGCAACTGCATCAATGGGATGTCGGTGGGCAAACGTCAGCGCGCGGTGGGCGGCTTTTTGATCCCGGTTTGTACCAAAACTAGAATCTTCAAGGACCGCCATAAACCCTATTCTGCGCCGTCGACACCAACCTAAACTTCCCGGGTCGCTACTTCATTCTTGCTTTCCCTGGCGAGTCCATCAGTACGAAGCCGGGCTGCGGCGGAAGTCGCCCAGGTGTGTTGTCGTGTAGTCAAACTACGGCGGAGTGGGAAATCTAACGGCGGGCTGTGGATGTCCGGCCCACTACACTGCTGTCCGCACCGCGGACGATCGGAACTTTGTTCAACATGGCCAACGGGACGCAACGAGCGTGTCGCAGCATCGCCGCCTGCGCCGCTGCGGCGATGGAACTGGCAGCCCACGCCGCCCCCAGCGCACTCAAGCTGCACGTGCCCTCGCCCGACTGGCGCGACCAGGTCATCTACTTTGTGATGACCGACCGCTTCGCCGACGGCGACCCCGCCAACAACGACCAGCGGACTGGCGAATACGCGCCCGGCCGCGGCAGCCACTACAACGGCGGCGACCTGCGCGGCCTGACGCAGCGGCTGGACTACATCGCCGGCCTGGGCGCCACCGCCCTGTGGATCACGCCGCCCGTGGCCAACCAGTGGATCGACCCGGCCAACAACTACACCGGCTTCCACGGCTACTGGGCCGAGCACTTCAAGCGTGTCGACCGCCACCTCGGCACATTGGCCGACTACAAGGCGCTCAGCAGCGCCTTGCACGGCCGCGGCATGTACCTGGTGCAGGACATCGTGGTCAACCACACCGGCAACTTCTTCAGCTACTACGACGCCTGGAAGGCCGGCAAGCCGGCTGCCGGCTGGCAGCCGCACGACCGCACCGCGCCCGTCAAGCGCCCCTCGCAGCCGCCGTTTGACCGCAACGACCCGCGCGACGCACGACAGCGCCGCGACGCCATCTACCACTGGACGCCCGACGTCCGCGACTACGCCGACAAGACGCAGGAGCTGACCTATCAGATGTCCGGGCTGGACGACCTGAACACCGAGAACCCGGCGGTGCGCCGTGCGCTGCGCGACAGCTACGGTTTCTGGATCCGCGAGGTGGGCGTTGACGCCTTCCGCGTCGATACCGCGTTTTACGTCCCACCCGAGTACTTCAGCGACTTTCTGCACGCGCGGGATCGCGCCGCACCCGGCATGGCCGAGGTGGCACGGCGCACCGGCCGGCGCGATTTCTTCGTCTTCGGCGAAGGCTTCGGCATCGACAAGCCTTTCGAGGACACCGCCGCGCGAAAGATCGAGCGCTACATGACTGCGGCGCAGGGCCAAGCGCTGCTGCCGGGCATGCTGAACTTCCCGCTCTATGGCGCGCTGGGGGATGTTTTTGCACGCGGCCGGCCGACCGCCGAGCTCGGCCACCGCATCACGCGCACGATGACGCTGCACGCGCGGCCGCACCTCATGCCGACCTTCGTCGACAACCACGACGTCGACCGCTTCCTGGCCGGCGCCAGCGTGCCGGCGCTGCGCCAGGCGCTGCTGGCGATGTTCACGCTGCCGGGCATCCCGGTCGTCTACTACGGCACCGAACAGGGCTTCACCGAGCAGCGCGCGGCGATGTTCGCCGCCGGCTTCGCCTCGGGCGGGCGCGACCGCTACGACACCCGCGCGCCGCTGTACCGTTTGCTGGCCGAGCTGTCGGCGCTGCGTCGCGGCGACCGCGTCTTCACGCGCGGCGTGCCCACCGTGGTCAAGGCCAACGCGGCGCAGCCCGGCGCGCTGGCCTGGCGCATGGACCACGGGGGCGCGACGGCCTTCGTGGCCTTCAACACCGACGACGCCGAGACCCTGCTGGATAACGTCGAGACCGGCCTGCCCGCGGGCACCGTGCTGCAAGGCGTGTTCGGGCTGCAAGGCCGGCCGGCTGACCAGGTGGTGGGCGCGCTCGGGCGGCTGACCTTGGCGCTGCCGGCGCGCGGCGGCGCGGTGTGGAAGGCCGGGCCGCCGCAGCTTGACACAGCGGCATCAGCCTCCACAACCGCTTCGGCGGCGGCCGAGTTGACGCTCGATCCCCTGCCGCAAGAGCGCTACGCCGGTGACTTCACGGTCACGGGCCAGGCCCGCGGCGTGACGCTGTTGCGCCTGGTGGTCGACGGCGATCTGGCCCACGCCCGCAGCGTGGTGCCCGACGCGCAAGGCCGCTGGACGGCCCGCGTCGACACGTCGCGCATGGTCGACGCCGAGGTCGTTCACGGCGTCACCGCCTGGGCCGAGGGGCAGGCGACCTCGCCCACACGCAGCTTCCGTGTCACGCCCGACTGGCGGCTGGCCGCCGACATCGAAGACCCGGCCGGGGACGACCGCGGCCCATCCGGGCGCTATGTCTATCCAACCGACCCAGGCTGGGGCGCCGCGCGCCAGATGGACTTGCGGCGCGTGCGCGCCTTCACCGCCGGCGGCGCACTGCGGCTGGAACTGAGCACGAACCGCGTCACCACCAGTTGGTCACCCGCCAACGGCTTCGACCACGTGCTGTTCACGGTCTTCATCGAGCTGCCGGGCATGGCCGGCGGCGCCACCGTGATGCCGCTGCAGGACGGCGCGCTGCCAGACGGGTTGCGCTGGCACCGGCGGCTGCGCGTGGGCGGCTGGTCGAATGCGCTGTTCACCAGCGATGGCGCCGCGGCGGACCAGGAAGGCACGTCGCTGACGCCCGGCGCCGCGTTGCGTGTGGACGGCGCCGGCCACACCGTGAGCCTGACGCTGCCAGCGGCGGCGCTGGGGCGGCTGCCGTCGCTGTCGGGCGCGCGCATCTACGTCACGACCTGGGACTACGACGGCGGCTATCGGGCGCTGGCGCCGGTGGCGCAGAGCTACTCGATGGGCGGCGGCGCGGCCGGCGAGCCCAAGCTGATGGACGCCAGCGCGGTGATCGTGATCCCCTGATCAGGGGGTGATCGGTTCAACCAGGAAATCGGCGCAACCAAGAAAAAAGGCAGGAGCAAAGCTCCTGCCTTCTTCCAAAGCGAGGAAGTGATTACTTCTTCGCTTCTTCCTTCTTCATCGCCGGCTTGGCAGCGGCGCTGGCGGCAGCGGCCGGCTTGGCGGCAGCCTTGTCGGTCTTGGCAGCGCTGGCGGCGGCGGCCGGCTTGTCAGCCTTCATGGGCGCGCCACCGGCGTGCGAAGCGGCCTGGGCGCTGAAAGCGAAGGCGGTGAGGATCAGGGAAGCGAGGAGCTTGGACATGGTTGATTTCTTTCGGAGTGTCCCGTTCAACGGCGAACGGTAGAGCCTTGCTCGGTGCCGGCATGTCCTGGGGTTAACCCCAGAATTTGCCACCACCAAACCGCCGAGTGACGCGGGCGAAGACCGCTTCACGACACCGACACATCCACAACGCAGCCCTGCCACTTCGGTTGACAAGGCGGTGCACCGCACAGACGCTAGGATGCCGGCCATGCCAGTTGCCACCCCCTGTTACCGCTTTTCGCGGCTCGCCGCCTTCGCCCTCCTGGCCGGCGCACTGGCCACCCCGCTGACCGTGTCGTCGGCGCCGTTCACACCGGCGAACGACGCTCAGGTGCTGGAGCGCCTGCCCACCCGTGCCAGCGACCCGCGCGCCCGCGACCTGCTGGCGCTGCGCCAGGCCTGGCGCGCCGAGCCCAAGGCCCTGCCGGCTGCGCTGCGCTTGGCCGAACGCTATCAAGACGAAGTTGCGGCCACGGGCGACCCACGCTACATGGGCTACGCGCAGGCCGCCCTGCAGCCCTGGTGGGATCTGCCCGACCCACCGCCGGGCGTGCGGGTGGCGCGCGCCGTGGTGCTGCAGTTTGATCACCGCTTCGAGCCCGCACTGGCCGACCTGGCGGCCGCGCTGCGTCAAGAGCCCGCCAACGCACGCGCCTGGTCCTGGCAAACCGCCATACAGATGGTGCGTGCCAACTATTCAGACGCCCGAGCCAGTTGCGAGCAACTGGCTCGCCTGAGCCCGGCGCTGGTGGGCGCCGCCTGCCGCGCGCAGGTGGACGCCACCACCGGCCGCGCCGCGGCGGCATCGCGCGGGCTGCGAGCGGCTATCGACGCCGCGCGCACTGAGGACGCCGCGCTGCGCCTGTGGAGCCTGACACGCCTGGCCGAGATCGACGAGCGGCGGGGCGACTTCGCCGCTGCCGAGGCCGCCTTTCGCGAGGCGCTGGACATCGGCGAGCCCGACGTCTACCTGCTGGCGGCCTATGCCGACTTGCTGCTCGACCGCGGCCGCCCCGCCGACGTGCTGGCGCTGCTGAAGGACCGCGGCCGCGCCGACGTGCTGTTGCTGCGCCTGGTGCTGGCCGCCCGCCCTGCCGGCGACGCCTCTGGCGCGGCCGCGGCCACCGAGCTGGCGGCGCGTTTCGACGCCGCACGGCTGCGCGGCGACACCAGCCATCGCAAGGAGGAAGCCCGCTTCCTGCTCGCCCAACCCGGCCGCGCCGCCGACGCACTGGCGCTGGCGCGCCTGAACTGGGCCGAGCAACGCGAGCCCGCCGATGCGCGCGTGCTGCTCGAGGCCGCGCTGGCCGCAGGCGAGCCCGCCGCCGCGGCGCCGGTGCTGCGCTGGCTAGCCGACAGCGGCCTGGAAAGCGTCGCGCTCCAGGCCCTGGCCGCGCGCGTGCAGGCGCCGCGATGAGTCGCCTGTGGCGCGCCCTGCTGTCGGGCTTGGCCCTGAGCCTGCTGCTGCTGGCGGCCGGGCCGGCGTGGGCACACAAGCCCTCGGACAGTTACCTGTCAATCACCGTGGCCGGCGGCCAGCTCAGCGGCCGCTGGGACATCGCGCTGCGCGACCTCGATTTCGCCATCGGCCTGGACGGCGACGGCGACGGCGCCATCACCTGGGGCGAGCTGCGCGCGCGACACAGCGAGATCGCCGTCTACGCCGCGGCCCGGCTGGCGCTGGCCGTGGACGGCAAACCCTGCACGCTCAGCGTCGGCCCGCAGCAGGTCGACAGCCACACCGACGGCGCCTACAGCGTGCTGCCGCTGACGCTGGGCTGCCCCGCCGCCGGCGCCGCTGCCAAGCTGAGCATCGACTACCGGCTGTTCGCCGATCTTGACCCGCAGCACCGCGGCCTGCTCAACCTGTCGGTCGAGGGCGCCGCGCGCACCGCCATCCTGGGCCCGCAGGCGCCGCGGCAAGACATCGCACTGGCCGTGCCCGACCGGCTGGCGCAACTGGCGGACTACCTGCGCGAAGGCGTGTGGCACATCTGGATCGGCTTCGACCACATCCTGTTCCTGCTGGCACTGCTGCTGCCCGCCGTGGGCCATTGGCCGCAGCGGCGCGGGCCGTGGCAGCCTGTTCCACGTTTCATGCAGGCCTTCTGGGACGTGCTGCGCGTGGTCACCGCGTTCACGGTGGCGCACTCGATCACCTTGTCGCTGGCCACGCTGGGCTGGATTTCGCTGCCGTCGCGCTGGGTCGAATCGGCCATCGCCGCGTCGGTGGTGCTGGCGGCGCTGAACAACGTGTGGCCGGTCTTCCACGGCCGGCGCTGGATCGTGGCCTTCGGCTTCGGGCTCATCCACGGCTTCGGCTTCGCCAGCGTGCTGGCCGACCTGGGCTTGCCGCAAGGCGCGCTGGCGTTGGCGTTGCTGGGCTTCAACGTGGGTGTCGAGCTGGGCCAGCTGGCTATCGTGGCGGCCTTCCTGCCGCTGGCCTACCTGCTGCGGCGCAGCGCCTTCTATCAGCGGGCGGTGATGCGCGCCGGCTCGCTGCTGATCGCGGCGCTGGCCGCGACCTGGCTGGTCGAGCGGGTGTTCGACCTCAAGCTGCTGCCGTTTTAGCGCCCGCAAGGCGGGCCCGGCGCGGCGGCGGTCTATGGCTTTGCTGGCATCGCTGCGTCTGCGGCGCCGAAGAACGTGCCCCGCGTGTCGAAGGTGTGCCGGGCCTCGAATGCGCCGATCGCCAACAGCGTGATCAGCAGCAGCGGCGGCACCAGGATCACGACCATCAGGGCCAGGCGCTCCCACATCATGTGCATGAACACGGCGACGATCAGGCCCGCCTTCAGGAACATGAACACGATGATGAGGCTCCAGCGCAACAGCCCCTGGACCTGGAAGTAGTCGACCAGATAGGACGCGATGCTGAGCACGAACAGCAGCGCCCAGATCTTGAAGTAGACGCCCAGCGGATGCTGCTGACCCTGCGCGCCCGAAGCGGCACCCGTGGGTGCGTGATGTTCGCCTGCATGTTCCATGTGCTGCTCCTGCCTGCCTGCTTGCCGCGGCTGACTCACCAGAGATAAAAGAACGCGAAGATGAAGACCCAAACCAGATCGACGAAGTGCCAGTACAGGCCCATGATTTCGACGATCTCGTAATTGCCCCGGCGGCCCGTCAAGAAGCCCGGCCGCTCCTTGTCCAGGTCGCCGCGCCAGACCTTGACGGCGACGATGATGAGGAAGATCACGCCGATCGTCACGTGCGTGCCGTGGAAGCCGGTGATCATGAAAAA